>CAZMLU010000078.1:1707-6551 GCA_964567295.1 uncultured Desulfovibrionaceae bacterium | reverse complement strand
TATCGCCGCAAAAATGGCCGGCAGAGCCTCCAGGATCATATTCAGCATACTGCTGGCCGGCTGCGTAATGGCCTCCAGAGCAAGGGCGTTCAAAGCAGCAATAATTGAGATTATAATAACCAATGCATATAACAACAGCCCCGCAAGATTGGATATCTGTTGCCTGCCCATAGCCTGGGCTAATCCGAACCGTTCACTTAAACGATCCACTCCGGCACTGGAAAGCAAGCTTGCCGTAATTCTATGAATAATCCGCGCCAAGAACCAACCGGCTAACAGAATAACTCCAGCGGCTAAGATATTAGGCAAGAAAGTAAGAACCCTGTCAGTCATATTCTGAACGGGCACCAACAACCCCTGCAGCTGCAGGGCCGTCAGTATAGCCGGTAAGAAAAGAAGTAATACCACCCAATAGGCTACCTTGCTTATTGTCTGGCTCAGAGGAATTCTTTTCTCTTCCTCAATACCAACTCCTTCCCCCAAACGCTCATCCACTTTAAGCGCAACAAGAGTGCGAGACAGAATTATTCTAATAATACTGGCTAAAACCAGAGCAACTACCAGCAGTACCAACGCCCCGAATATAGCAGGAAGGTATTGGAATATCTGGTTTAGAAAGCGGTTAAGCGGCTCCGCAATCAGGGTAAGCCCTAAAACCTGAAAGAAAGCGATCACTACAAAAAACATGGCCAAATAATAGACGGCCTTATGAATCCAGCGCTCCACATCAGCTGAAGTAGCAGCGCCTTCCTTTTCTCCAAACCATTTGGCCATTTGCTCACTTAATCGTGTGCGCCTCAAACCTCCTCGCACACCGGCTGCCAAGATAAGAGCTATAATCCAACCCACAACAAGTAAAACTACAGCCGCGATTACATTGAGCACATTCACTGTTAGCATTTCACCTAATGCATCAAACATATCTTTCACCTCCATGGATATTTTTATTCAGATATTTCGGGCCTTGAGCCCCCTTTCATAGTTTGAGATTGAATCACGTTCAGATTCAGCAATATCTAGCCCATCAAGTTAATAATAGCCAGATTGCCTGAATATTATATCATTTCGACAGCCATGTTGTAAAACCCTCCTAAACAAGTTAATTTTTTCAAGAAAATTGCCAGATATAATTAATATATCAGGTCCCTTACCTCCTCTCGCTATCCTTTGAAAGTGATGACAGGAGGAGTCATCCTGACAACAACTTTGAAGGACGGTGCTAATGGTCAGCACTTATCCCTTTTAGCTTGATTAAGAGTCGTCTGGGCCAGATCAAAGGACTGGAAAGTCTGCGCCAGGCCTTTTTGAGCAAATGTGCCTGTTCTTTTTCCAGGATCCTTTTCCCATAAAACTCCCTGTTAAATCCTTCCGCTATCAGCTCTATTTCTTTCTTGATATCTGGAAAATATTGACACAGAAGGGCACTGTATTCTCTAGGAGTCATATTTGAGGAACGGGAAAGACCGGATGAGCTTCCCCATTTTACCAGACGCAGGAAAAATACGGCTGCACTTCCTTGCCCCATGCTTATAGGCCACAACTTTTTTCGCGCCCGGTGACTAAGTTCCTTGAGGCGGACATACAGTTTTACCAGCCAAAGAACGATTTCTTCTGCTAATCCCTTTCGCTCTTTCGTCCCCGCTTCACGAGTAAAAAGCCACTTCCATAAAGACCATAGGCACCAACCGGCCAGGGCTAGAAACAATAGTATCAGAATGCCCAGGCCACCCCAGATAACGATCTGCTCCAGTAAAAGCTCCCACCAGGATGGTTCAACCCTCTCCATGCCCTCTCCAGGGTAACTGCCCAAACCCTCAGGGCTTTCTTGCTCAACCGCTGACCTGGAACCATAGAAAAAAAGTAGTATCCTGGTTATGACTGACCCCAGCGGCCTTGCTACTCCTTCTACCATTACCAAGCCCCTTTCTGCTGCCGTGGTAAGATAAGGTAATAAAAAAAGCAGGGCACCCGCTCCGAAAAGAAGGACGCTACCTGCAAATGCCAGAATTGAACCTATGCCACGAAAGCGAGGGAGATAATCGGCTTTGGAACCTCCTAGATTACGTACCAGGGCAATAGAAAGCATACTGAATAAGAAAAAAGAGACGATCAAGAGCGCACCGTTAGGAAAAGAAAGCCCGGCGACCCCGATAATAATATAGGTCAGAAGAAAAGCAAAAATACCTATATCAAAGCGGGAGGTAACTCCTAAATACTGCGAGGAGCGCAGCGTCATAGCCAGTCCACCGTAATAAAATATAAAGCCCCAAAAAGGGATTTGGAAAAGGACAAACCCTTCTTGCAAGCTACGCTGCTGTTTAAAAAGCTGCTCCAGCCAAACTCCGCTCCAGAATGGCATCTCCCATGCGCCATAAACATAGAGACTCCACAAGAGCAGGACCAGGTATAATAAAAGGTGAAATATTATATGTGCAATAATTCGCAGCCCTCTTTCTCTTAATAATGAGGTCAATCCTGCTGCCAACAGAAAAAACAAGACAGCAATCCATGGGGGAAATAGTGGGGCCTCAGCAAGCAGAAAGAAGGAACAGGATAGAGCGTAGAGCCAGCTGAGCTCCATACCTGCGGCTGAAAGAATGAAAAGATTATTTTTACCTCCAAGCATCTACTCTCACCCTTCCTGCAGTATCCTTTTCATATCAGTCTCAATATAATCCAAATTTTCCCCGTGGAGATCCTCCAGCAGGCAGGTCCTTTTATCATCTGGCAGGGTTAAACCGCTAGACTTGCCCAACACATATATCGCGGGTATACCAAAATGCTTGAATATCTCTGAAGCATCCGTAAAATTATTATCAGGGAGGGCCGTAAAATATATACAGCCCAGGCTGCCGATGGGCTGTATTTTCTGCATCAACAATTCTTTCATATCCTGTGCAGGATTCATCTGCAACCTGGCCAGTATTTCCAGGGCAGCGGGAAGCTGCTGCGGTCCACCCGCTACGGGTAGTTCGGCAGCCATTTCCCCCACCACGGAACCATTAGATAGAATACCATAGGGACTTCCTTCACGGTCAAATTCCATGGCCATAGCAGCCACAACCTCCAGGGCACGCTCAAAAAGATTCTCTTCTTTGCTGCTGCTGAAAGAATCCACATCCACCATTAGAAAAGTTTTTCTCTTGGAAGAAGGCTCAAAAACCTTTTCTTGCAAGCGATTTTGACGTGCACTCGCCTTCCAGTGGATATGCCGGGCAGGATTACCATCGCGGTAATCCCTTGTAGCCACAGGGTAAACTGGATCAGTAACGGGGCTTTTCAGGCCGGGTTTACCAAACAATTCCTTCAATGGAGAAAACAAATAATTCAGGGAAACCAGCCGGGGATAAATCACTATCTGCCTGGCATCAGAAAAACTTTTCTGCCGCTGGTAAAACCCAAAAAGATCGCCTGTTTTTACCACAGGGGGGCCTATCTGGAAACACCCCCTACGCAGGGCTTTCAATTCCAAAAGCCATGAAGAGCGTCCGTACCAGGGTAGACTGCATTCCTCTGTAAAAACATGTTCTCCAGAAGCAAAAACAAGGTTGCCATCAACAGGAATCTTCAACTGCAGCCAAACGGGGAGGAACTTGACATTGGTTACCTCTGCTTTTAGGGCAATTTGCTCGTTCGGAAAGGCTCTTTCTTTCGCAGAACTTAAACGGCAGTTCACTCTTTTTAAACTCAACCGACACCAGAGCCTGGAACCGCCAAACATTACCAGCACCAAAAGAGCCAGCAAAACAAGCTCCTGCTGCCCGTATAGCAAGGATATGAATAGAAGAAGAAAAGCAAAAAACTGGAATAGTCCGGTAATAAAAACGGTTGGAACCCTGGTTTCATGCACGCTCTGGCTTACCTGTTCATCTATTCCCTGGCTCATCATGATAACGTAGGAATCGGCACCGGCACTTTTTCTAGTATTTCTTCCAGCACCTCTGCCGGTGTTACACCCTTTATCTTTTCTTTAGTCTCCATAACAAGACGATGGGACAGGACAGATACAGCCAGGGATTTCACATCGTCAGGCAGTACATATTCTCTACCTTCAACAGCTGCCAGTGCCTGTGCAGCACGCATCAGATGCAGGGAAGCCCGGGGACTGGCACCATGACGCACCTGTGGTGAACTGCGCGTCTCTTCTACCAGGGTCACAATATAGTTGCTCACCTCTGCAGAAACAAGGACCTCTCTTCTGCCCGTCTGCAGCATAACAATCTCCTCTGGTTCTGCCACCGCTTCCAACCCCGGCAACGGGTCCTCTTTTTGAAATCGTTCCAGGATAAAGAGCTCTTCCTCACGAGAAGGGTAACCCAGTTCTATACGCATCAGGAATCGATCCAGTTGGGCCTCAGGAAGGAGAAATGTTCCTTCCAGCTCAATGGGGTTCTGAGTGGCCAGCACAAGAAATGGCTGGGGCAGAGGCTTGGTCACACCATCAACGGTGACCTGTCCCTCTTCCATGCACTCCAGCAAGCTGGACTGGGTGCGGGGAATCGTACGGTTTATCTCGTCGGCCAGCAGCACATTAGAGAATATGGGACCGGACTGGAACTTGAATTCCCCAGTCCTTTGGTCATAAACATTGAAGCCCGTTACGTCAGAGGGAAGAAGGTCCGGGGTAAACTGGATCCGCTTGAAAATCCCACCCATACTCCGGGCCAGTGTCCTGGTCATGAGGGTCTTTCCCACCCCGGGCACATCTTCCAGCAAAATATGGCCTTCCGCCAGAAGAGCTACCAGAATCATTTTCGTCGTCGTCTCTTTACCCACCATTACCTTGTTTATATTTTCAGTAATCTTGTGGCAGAGTGAGAAATCCAAAAAAACCCTCCAATCAA
>CAZMLU010000078.1:0-1607 GCA_964567295.1 uncultured Desulfovibrionaceae bacterium | reverse complement strand
AGACCGTAAAAAAGGCCGAAGTTTTCTTCGCCGAAAAAGCTGGCGGTAGTCGCCGGGAAAAGGCTAAATAAGCCGCCATAAGATAGCCCTAACAAGGAAACAGAGACGGCCAGCATCAGGGGAGATTCAACCAGGAGAACTCCGCCTACAATGAGAGCCATAGCTGTGAATACCAGGGTCATGGACCTATCCCGCCCAATGCGGTCGGATAGAAGCCCGACTATTATCCTGCCACTGGCATTGAAAAAGGCAAAAAGCGAAACAATTATAAAACCCATTTCATAGGAGGCATGCACCCGCGCAATGGTATCCATGTGGGTAACAAAGGTTACCCCTGTTCCTGTGGTAAGACAAAACATAACCCACAGCATATAAAACTGTGGATGACGGAAAATCTCCCAGGGAGATTGAGGTGCAATCTTTTTCATGCCGCCTGTCTTCAACTCCTGACCTCTATCCTCATCACCAGAAGGAGGGTTTTCTACCAACTGTGCCAGGAGGAGTACTCCTACCAACAGGGCTATCCCGATCAGGAGAAATGTTTGCTGGAGTCCCTGCTGAGAAAGGAGGAGATGGACCAGGGGGGCCATAATAAAGGCGGAAAACCCCATGCCAAAAACCACGATTCCCGTAACAAAGCCTTTGCGCTCTGGGGGAAACCATTTTATTGCAGCGGGAGTAACAGAAGCAAAACAGCAGGCCACCCCCAAGCCCCACAAAACACCCCACATCAGGGTAATACCCAGGGGATTGAGTAGGAAGGCACTGAGGATGGAAGCGATTCCAACCAGGAATCCACCAATAATGATAACCACCCGCGGGCCAAACCGGTCCTGCAGACGGCCGGTTAAAGCCATGGCAGTGGCATAAGTAAAAAGAAAAACAGTATAGGGCAGGGCAGCCTGGGTATAAGTCCACCCCAGGTCCCTACTCAGCCCGCTGGCGAAAATACTCCAGGCATAGGGAAAACCGGTCAAAATATTTATGCATAGTCCAGCCAGGGCCACCTTCCAACCCTTATACATATTATACCCCTTTATTTAGAAAATATTAGGATACACTACCCTTTAAATTAAAATCATCCCTGGACATTGGTAATCACCAAATAAAACGCGTCCTTTATTTCCAAGCTTTTTTCATTATAACATGAACGCCGCATCAGAAAAACATAAAACACTCTCCAAGGAAATCCGTTGTGAATTTTCCTTGATTCCTCCCCGAAAATAAGGTAAAAGTAGGGGAGGCTTTGCACATTTAAAAAGGAGATTCCGCTTAATGAAAATGCAGCAGTTTTTTCAAAAACACGACACCTCAACGCTGGCCTGGATCATGTGGAGCGCCCTGGCCTTAGCCTACCTGATTGTTTTCTTCCACCGCCTTTCCCTCTCTGTTGTCCTGGACCGCCTCATGGTGGATTTACAGATAGAAGATGCCGCCGTGGTAGGCGCCCTGGCCGGCAGTTACGCCTTTATTTATGTCATCATGCAAATTCCCACTGGCCTGCTGGCTGATTCCTGGGGCAGCCGCAAGACGGTAACAACTGGAATGATGGTGGCCTGTGCCGGTTCTTTCATCTTTGCCCTGGCCCCGAGCTTGTTTTACGCCTT
>CAZMLU010000077.1:0-6564 GCA_964567295.1 uncultured Desulfovibrionaceae bacterium | reverse complement strand
TGGTAGAAGATCCCTGGGGCATTGCCATTGATATTGGAAGCACCACTGTAGCAGCATATCTATGCAATCTCAGAACAGGAGAATCCACCATAAAACGGTCCATGATGAACCCCCAGATCACCTATGGAGAAGATGTCCTTTCAAGAGTAACGTATACCATGATGAACGAGGGAGGACAGGTGACGCTGAGCAAAGCAGTGATAGATGGCCTTAATTCACTGGTGGAAAAGATGGCCGAAGAGGCCGGCCTTACGCCGGAAGATATTTTGGATATGGTCCTGGTGGGAAATACGGCCATGCATCACCTTATGCTGGGAATTGACCCGAAATACATGGGCCGCGCTCCTTTTGCACCTGCCTTTAAGACCAAGATGGACTTTAAGGCCAGGGATCTGGGTGTCAAAATAAACAAAGCTTCTTATGTTCATTGGCTTCCAATTGAGGCGGGGTTTGTAGGTGCTGACAACGTCTCGGTGCTAATTGCTGAAGAGCCTTACAAACAGGATAAGATGATGCTGGTGATCGATATCGGGACCAACGGAGAGATTGTTTTTGGCAACAATGAAAGGCTTTTTTCTACTTCCTGTGCCACGGGTCCAGCCTTGGAGGGTGCCCAGATCAAGTTTGGTATGCGGGCGGCCCCTGGAGCTGTAGAATGGGTAAAAATTGATCCCGAAACAAAAGAACCTCAGTTCAAGCTTATTGGCCAGGAAGATTGGTTTAAAGAAGGTGATGAACCGCAGTCGAAAGGGGTTTGCGGTTCAGGCATTATTGATGTTATAGCGGAGATGTTCAAGGCAGGTATTATTGATAAATCAGGCCGTTTTAACCAGAAGCTTGATAACCCCAGGATCCGCAAGGGAGAAGACGGCAAAATGGAATACGTGCTTTGTTACGCTAAAGAGACTTCTATAGGTAGGGATGTAACCATTACTCAGGGTGATGTTAGGTCTATTCAGCTTGCAAAATCCGCACTTTATTGTGGTGCGGAATACCTGATGGAAAAATGGGGGGTGAAAAAGCCAGATATGATAGTACTGGCCGGTGCTTTCGGAAGCTATATTAACAGAGAAAGTGCCATGGTAATGGGGATGGTCCCCGATTGCAACCTGGAAAATGTGGAGGCCGTGGGAAATGCCGCTGGTGACGGAGCCAAGCTGACCTTGCTGAGCAAGGCAAAGAGGCAGGAAGCAGAAGATGTGGCCAGGGATGTGAAATTTATTGAAACCGCCACGGAACCGGATTTTCAAATGCGCTTTGCCGAGGCTATGGCCTTTCCGCACAAGTCCCATGCTTTCCCCAGCATTCAGCACATTTTGGATAAAATAACCAAGTAGCACGAAGGGAGTTACCATACTTTTTAGAAGGAAGGTATACTCAATGTTTACTATAGAAAAAGAACAGAAAGTATGTCAAGTTGGTCCCTGGAAAGTGGGCGGACAGCCGGGGGATAACCCTCCCCTGTTGGTATCTTCCATGTTCCACAAGGGAGACCGACTTCTGGAAAAACGTAAAGAAGGTAAATTTGATAGGGATAAAGCTGCTAAATACATTAAACGGCAGGAAGAGCTATCTGAGCAAACTGGTATTCCAGCCATTACGGCCATGGTAGCTAATTCCGCCGAAGAAATGAAGCGTTACGTGGACTTTTACACTGGCTTAACCGATAAACCTTTTGGTATTGATATGTGGATGGAGGGGCCACGCCTGGAAGCGGTAAAGTATGTGTCAGAGCTGGGACTTATGGACCGCCTGGTTTATAACAGTGTAACGCCCTGGGATAAGGATATTCCGGGACAGGTGGAGAAGATGAAAGAAATGGGGGTAAAACACGTAGTCGTACAAGTTTACGATGAAAACGATCCCACTCCCCAAGGTAGGGTTAACAGTTTCCGAAAAATGATGGAAGTCATCGGAGAGGATACTTTTGAAACAATATTAGTCGATACCTCCGTGATGAATCTTCCGGCGACATCTTTTTCTAACGTGGCCGATAAAATGATCAAAGAGGAATTCGGTGTTCCTTCAGGTTTGGCTACATCTAATGGTACTTTTATGTGGAAAGAAGCCCGTGAGATGTGGGGAAGCGAAGGTTTTTCCTCCATGAACGTCTCTGCACAGGCTATAGCTACCATGTTCTGGTGCGATGTGATTTTTTACGGTCCCCAGGTTATAGCTCCGCGGATCTTTCCAGCTGTGGTAAGCGCGGCTTTAATGCTTGCAACTTTTGTCTACAACGAAACGGGGAGACTGCCCTCTAACCCCGAGCATCCTCTCTATAAATTTTTTGGAGATTTTGCCGAAATACTTAAAAAACAGGGCTAAAATTTAGTTAAGGTGGTGTCCTTTTATGAATTTAACACCCAAAGAACGTGTTTTGAAACAGCTGGCAGGAGAAGAAGTAGACCGTACCCCTTGTTACAGCGGCATGGGTAACGTAACGGTTAAAGGATTGGATGAACTGGGATACAAGTTTGCATTTGTTCATGGGAACGCTGAAAAATTAGCCAATCTTGCAGCAACTTCTTATAAGTTTTATGGTTATGAATGTGCTGTTGTACCATTTGATTTTTGTGTGGAAGCTGAAGCACTTGGAAGCGAGATGAATCCGTACGAAGATGTGGCTCATCTACTCTACCCCACTATTAAAGAAAAAGCTATTCAAAGTGATGATGAACTGGATTCTTTTCCCATCCCTGATGACCTGGCTAATGCCGGTCGGATACCGGTTGTTGTAGATGCTATTAAGCGGTTGAAGAAGGAATTTGGAGATGAGGTGCCCATCGGGACTTACTTAATTGCACCATTTACCTTGGGTGGCCAGGTATATGACCTTGATAAAATGTTGAAATATGCTTTTAAAAAGCAGGATCTCGTTAATGCCATGCTTGATAGGCTGGCCGATATGCTCATTTCCTTAGCCAAGATTTACCAGGAAGCCGGTGCCGATTATATTACGGTGCGGGAAATGGGCAGCGGCACAGACCTGCTCAGTCCACGGTTATGGAAATCCCTTATCCAGCCCCACCTGACAAAAATCTTTACGGCTTTACATGAAATGGGTTTCCCAAATAATTTGCATATATGCGGGGATACGAATATGATTATCAAGAATATGCATGAGTGTGGTGCTGACTCGCTGAGCGTGGAATTTAAAAACGATATGAAAAAGACCAGGGAAGACATCGGTTTTGAACCGCTGGTATTTGGGAACCTTGACGCTTACAAGCTGTTAGTGATTGACAATGTGGAGGAAGTGGAGAAAGCTGTCATAAAGAGCCTGGAAGACGGTGTGGATGCCATTTGGCCCGGCTGTGATATCTGGCCGGAAGCAAAGCCTGAAAATGTAAAAGCTATGGTGGAAGCTACAAAAAAATACGGTGCGGAAAAGTGGCATCGCAAGCAAAAATAAAAGTGGCACAGGTGCGGTTTCTAAGACTATTCCAGCCCCGGATAGGGGCTGGGGTTGTCTATAAAATTTACAGAATATAAAGGATAGTGCAACTTTACAAATAGATATTTTCTTAATATTTACCAAGAGGATTATTAATAGAGAGCTATTTGCAACAAGAAAGGGCGGACAACATGGTAGAACGCGTTTGTGTTTTTCCCTGTGGGGGCATAAAAAAGGCAGAGTCCACGGTTGCACGTATTGCCGCCTATATTGTAAACGAAGAGCTTTTACCTGGAAAGACGATGATTTTATGTGTTCCTGCTTTTTTAAGGGGAGTGGAGGAAGACCTGGTCATGGTTGAGGATTATCCTACAGTAGTTATAGACTGCCATGAAGAAAACTGTGGAACCAACCTTCTATACCTATCAGGTATTACCCCTGCTGCCAGAATTTTTATCCCCGATCTAGCTGCTGCGGAGAATTTATCCTACGGACAGAACCGTCGCGAGCTGGATCCCCAGGCTGCTGAACTGGCCGCAATTGTGGCCAGGGAAACCGCACGGGTGGCTTCAGCCATGTTGGAAAACTCCTCTTACCAGTTTCCCGGGCAACAACTTAACAGAAAGGCTTTTATCGGCCGAGACACAATGCCGGACGATCCCTTTCATTATGTAGAGGTTGCCACGGGGATATATAAGCCTCGGGTCATGCCGGACTTTTTCTTAGAGGGTGGTGTAGGTTGATGGGAAACGTAGAGAAAGTGGCCGTTTACCCTTGCGGTGGTGTTGGTTTTGTTGTTTCCAGCATAGCCAGATACGCTGTGTACCTCGTTACAGAGGATCTGCTTCCCGGACAGACAGAAATTGTGGATGCCCTGAGATTGATTAACGGAATGCAGGACGAAATCCAACTGGTTGAAAACCATCCCACTATCATCATTGATGGTTGTGCTTATCAATGCGGTTCCAATCTTTTCAGGTTGCTGGGCTTGAAGCCTGCTGCCAGGATACAGGCTCATATTATGGCCAAACTGCCTCCTACCTTTGTCTGAGACTGTAAAAAACAGGAGACAAGTTTGTCTCCGGGAACCAGCAGGAGGGTACCGTCTGAGTCTGGTAAAAATCTGGCCAAGGAAATAGCAACGCAAATCGATAAAATAGCCACGGTGATTCTTAACTTAGATTATCCTTATTCAAAACAGCAGATAACCAGAGATAAGGTGGAGATATGCCAGTATACTGAAAATATACCCCAAGAAATGGACTACTTTTCCTTAAATAAGGCGATACAGCGCCCTGCTGATATGCCAAAGCTGGTTGGGTTGGAGACTTGATATCATTTTAGGCAGCCTCATTATATCCTTCTTTAGAAGGGGATGAGAAAAAGTGGCATTGGTTAATTGTGATGATTTTTTTGGTCAGAGCGTAACAGTTGAAGACTCCTTTCTGTACTACCCGCAGGAACATCTTTGGATTAAAGCAGCCGGCGACGTCTATTATTTTGGAGTGAGCCATGCCGGAGTTATACTGGTAAATGGATTTAGATATATGGAATACGCTGTAGATCCGGGTGACGTAATCGATGCAGACGATAGTGTCCTTTTTGTGGAAACTTTTAAAGCGATGATAAACCTGACTTCACCAGTAGAAGGAACAGTGGAAGCAATAAATGAGAAGCTTAAAGGAGAAGGCATTAAGCTTTTGGATGAACATTATTACAAAGAATTTATGTTTTCGCTGAGATGTGAAGGGTTAGATCCTAAAACGGTTTTCATCTCGGCGCAAGAATACCTGGAAGCGCTTCTGCGTGGGGATGCAGATCACTGTGGTGCTGGGGCGAAAGTAATGCGTAGAAACAGGTGAAGGAGGGGAAACGGTATGGACCAGCCTGCCCGTAAAGTGGTAGTGGAGGCATTTGTTGACAATTTTGTCCAATGAACCCCCTGTGTTTATCTGCTGGAAGCAGTAAAAAATCTCCCCCATATTCTGGGAGATCTTGCAGATAATGTAGAGATCAAATGGTGGGACCTTCGCACACCGGAAGGGCAAATTCGCCATCATGAATTGGGGATCACCACCTTCCCTACCATTGCTGTTGACGGTGAGGTGTACTTTGAAGGTGTTATCCCTTCAGAAGATGAGTGGCTGGAGGCAGTTAGGGCGCGGCTGTGATTGCTCAAGCTGCATAATATATTGTAGCAAAGGGAAGGAATGGTCTTTAGTGGATAACCAAAATATTATCAAGTTTGAGATCATTGTGCAGGACCTGAATGATTTTGTGCGGTGAGTATCTTGTGGCCTGCTGCTGGAAGCAGTGGATCTATTTTTAAATGAGCATCCTGATTTAGCGTCACAGACTGTAATTAGTCGTTGGGATTTAAAAACTGCTGAAGGGCTGGAGCGTATCAATGAGCTAGGAATAACAGTTTTCCCTACTATTGTCCTTGAGGGAGAAGTTGTTTTCCAGGGTCGGATACCGGATGAAACTGAATTATTGGAAAGTATTCGCGCCCGTATCTGATCATATTAGAAACTGCTAGATGATAGGAGGTGGTATTGGCTCTATTTAAGCCCGAGCTTTTTAGGAAGCTGCCTGTCAGACGGTAAATTTGGGTATTTGCTAGATTATTTAAGGAGGAATGAGTAATATGGGAAAACAGTTGTTGTTAGATGCCTATATGGGTAAACCCACACCAACAGTGCCCTGGGTACCCTATGCAGGAGTACATTGCGCGTATCTGATCGGTGAGAAGGCAGACGTTTACGCCCAAGACCCGGACCTTATCGCCAAGGGGGTTCTTTATACTGCGGAACGCTACAAGGTTGATGGTATCCCTCTTCAATTTGATTTAAACATTGAAGGGATGTCCATGGGGTGCGAAGCTGCCTGGTATCCGGACAACCCGCCGGCTATCACCGGTCATCCCCTGGCCGATAAGACTCTGGCGGAAGCCAACCTGAAAATCCCCACCGCTAAAGACGGACGCTATCCTGTGGTGGTGGAGGCCGGGAAAAAAGTGATGGAGCAGAAAGGCGACTGGGCGTTAATGGGCCTTTTTTGCGGCCCCTTGACACTTGCCTCTCACCTGCGCGGTGTGAAGTTCTTCACCGATGTAGTCAAGAATAAGGAGCTGGCCCACGAGATCATGGATTTCTGCGGCAAGGTCTGCG
>CAZMLU010000076.1:0-6570 GCA_964567295.1 uncultured Desulfovibrionaceae bacterium | reverse complement strand
GCCACAGTACCGCCTGAGCACTTCTCTCGTAATAACTGATAATTATGCCCACTACCACTGATACTACAACTGCTATGACGATTGCTATAATAACCAACCAGAGGTGCTCAAGCATTAACTCCCCGATTAAGTCAATACGCCGGGCAATGTAATTTATTGTTTCCCTAATAACACCCGGATCTTCAGCCTGGACCGGAAGGGCACTTCCACCTTCCGCTGCTCTAAAAAAGTTCGACAAACGGCCGATAAAATGATCCATGAATCAGCAATCACCCTTCCTATAATTTGATAGTTTAGTTTAAAGACAGTGGCTAAGCCGTATCTTTAGGTATTTAAAGCTTCTATAATGGCAGCCTGAGTTCCTGCTTAATTGAGATAATTTTCAATACTTTCAGAATGACAGGGGGAGGGGTGGCGGGGTGCCTTGCAAAATCGGGGCGTAAGACGTGAGAACCTATGCCAGTAAAATAGCGGGAAACGAAAATTTCCCAATATTAGGGTTGATAACAGCTGCACAAGCTATTTTATCAGCTTCTCCGGAGAACTGCGGCTATTGTCATAGAAGCTATAGTATGGTATATTAAAATAGAAAATTCATAAACTTCCCCTTTTATTGTTAAAACATAATATTCAATTTCTTCTAAGCACTTTTCGGGCTTTCTTGATTACTTGCTATTTCATCCATTCTTTAAAGCAATGCTGTTTCTGGCAAGAAACTAATTTATGTACTTCGCTAAAGGATCGATGCAGGAATGTGACAGGCATTAACTACTATTTCTGGCATTCTAAGCTGTTCTATCCTTTTTTTTGTCTTTCCATCATGATTAAAAAATGAGGGAGGTGGTGATAGATAAGCTAACTTCACGTGGCACCGCTTGTTGTTTGGTGTTTTTTTTAAAATCTTAAACTAAGAATCAAGGAGGGGTTTCTAGAATGAAAAGAAAGTGGTTTGTATTGTTGATAGCGATGTTGCTGATTGTTGTGCCTGTTTTTATGGGTTGCGCTCCGGAAGAACCTGATCCTGCAGCTCCGGAAGAGCCGGCAGAGCCGGAAGAGCCAGTCGAGGAACCAGTAGAAGCGATAACGCTTGAACTTGCCGATACCAATGCACCTGATCATGTGCTTGTACATGCAGGAGATATGTTCGCGGAGCTGGTGGAGGAAAGAACTGACGGAGAAATCGCAATAGAACGCTACCGCCACGGAGAGCTTTACGGCCCTAGGGAGCTTATCGAAGCTGTTGAGATGGGCAGTGCAGCGATAGGCATTCAGCACGTGGCTTTTGTAGGGGGGCATTCTCCTGCCCTGGAATTCATTAGCGCCTTTGGCGCACAGGGTATCTGGGACGGTGCCGATCACTACCATCGCTTTCTCGACCAACCGAGAGTACAGGAGATTGCTGACCAGGAGTTTGAAGAAAACCTAAACCAGAGGCTGCTGGCCATTCTTGACTACGGCACCTCTGTATTTGCTTCTGCGGAAAAGCCGGTACGTACCATAGAGGACTATGAAGGACAGCGGGCCAGGGCTGCGGGAACAGCCCAGGCTACCATGTATGAGACACTGGGCACCGATCCTGTTGACCTGGACATCGGCGAGGTTTATATGGCCCTGGAGAGAGGAACAATTGAAGCATTCTGCACAGGGCCGGCCCGTGTCTACCTGGACGGATTCTACGAGGTGGCTCCTTATATCACCCAGGATTTTACTGCTCCCCGCTTGAGCTTCTGGCTGACCATCAATAATGATACCTGGGCAGATCTTACCCCTGAGCAGCAGCAGATAATGGAGGAAGCAGCCGTGGAAGTTACGGAATTTGCTCGTGAAAAAGCAACTGAAGATATTGAGCATTACCAGGAGAGCCTTGAAGCGGAAGCAGAAGAATTTGTTTACCTGGAGGATGACGAACGGGCCAGGATCCGTGAAGCGGTGGAGCCAGTGATGTACGATCTTATCATGGAAAGAGCTGGAGAAGAAATGGGTCAAGAACTGTGGGATCTTATGGAAGAAGCAAGATAATAAATTTAAGGCCGCAGTCTTGGCACTGTGCAATCCCGGAAAATAGGAGCAAGACTGACTGCCGATATTGACCAGGGGAGGCCCTCTGCCTGTCATCGCTGCCACGTAGTAATATAAGTGGAGGTGGTGTTGCCACCTTTTCCTAAGGGCAGGCAATGACCCAACAGTATCTGTTCTTGAGCGATGCTCTGCTGCTGGGTAAGGAAGAGGGCCTCCTTTTTCTGGCAAGGGAAGGAGTGATACCAAAGTGAAATCCAATAAAAAGGTGCCAACCTCATCCTCTTCGCTTTCACTGGTCGGTGCCGGGCTGGGCAAAGGTATAGATAAGTTAACTACTCTTCTGGGGGAGTTTGCAGGACTCATTCTTTTTGGAGCAGCCCTTGTCATGGCCTATGAGGCTATAATGAGAAGGGTCTTTGACAGCCCTACTGTCTGGGCTTATTCTGTGTCCTTATTTATTTTGATGTGGTTTACCCTTCTGGCAGCACCCCTTGCTGTCAAGGATAATAGGCATATTGCAGCCGATTTTTTAATTTCCTTTTTTTCAGAGAGGGCTCAGTATCTGATACGCCTCACCGGTTATGCAATGGGTTTGGTGTTTATCTTTAGTATTTCTTATTACGGTTACGGATATATGATGGAGGCTTTTCGGATAGGGCGTACCAGTATAGAACTTCTCAGGTACCCGGTGTGGATCCTTTTAATTGTGTTACCTGTTACGGGTGTGCTGCATTTTCTACAGATACCACGGAACATGGTCGCCGATATAAGGCTGTTATGGAGTGCCAAGATTGACAGGGCTGAGGCCTGGAAGGATTACCTGGTACTGAGTATTTTTGTGTTTCTGGTGTTACTGGGCCTTTACCTCTTTACAGTAAACCCGGCAGCTGGGCTTGCCGTGCTGTGTCTTTCTTTACTTTTTGCCGGTATTCCAGTGTACATCTCCCTGGGTTTTACCGGAGCAGCAGCATTTTTTATTGTTTATGACCAGTTTGCAAGTTTGAGGATAATTCCGGTTATAGCGGAAGATATCCTGCACAATTACGTTGTTTTAGCCATTCCCCTTTTTGTCATGGGGGGTATGATTCTCCACAAGAGTGGGGTAGGAGAGGCGATCTACGATTTTTCTAGTAAATGGTTCAGCGGGCTGCCCGGTGGCCTGGCTATAGGAACTATCGGTGCTGCTACTCTTATGTCGGCCATGGTGGGTGTTACCTCTGCTGTAGCTGCAGCCGTAGGAATGATCGCCATCCCTTCACTTCTTGCCCGGGGTTACCCTAAGGGCCTTGCTTACGGTAGTGTCGGTGGGGGTGCAATTGGTATTCTTTTTCCACCCAGCGCTGCTCTTATCGTCTACGGGTTTCTTACCCATACTTCGGTAGGGACCCTCTTCGCTGCCGCCTTAGTTCCTGCCCTGGTAGTGGTAGCTTTGTTTGTCATATATATTGTTTGCTACTGCACTATTACAAAACAGTATACCAGGGAGGAGGTTACCTGGGATGAACGATTCCGCAGTCTGGTAAAGGTATTCCCGGCCCTTTTGGCTCCGTTGATCGTATTAGGGGGTATTTACGGTGGATGGTTTACCCCGACGGAAGCGGCAGGGGTCCTGGTTCTTTACAGCTTTATTATCAGCTTTTTATATACCAGAATGAACTGGGAGGCTTTAAGGGGAATTCTTCACGAAAGTGCTGTAATAGGATCTGTTATCCTGATGATCATTCTTGGGGGCAAGGTGTTAGGTCAGGTGATAGCTCATCTTCGCATTCCCAGGATAGCTACAGAGTGGCTTTTAGCTGCAGATGTCTCCATCACCTTGATAGTAGCAGGTGTTTTCCTCCTGTATATAATCCTGGGGCTTTTCCTGGACGGGGTAACTATAACGCTGTTGACTGTGCCCGTTATTCATCCCATGCTGCCTGAACTGGGCATCAATGTTGTTGTTTTTGGGGTATTGCTGATGATACTAATTGAAATGGCCCATATTACCCCTCCGGTGGGGCTAAATCTATTCATGATCAAGTCGGTAACGAACGACAACCTGTGGGTTATATCGAAGGGACATATTCCCTTTACTATTATATTATTGCTAGCGGGGATAATCCTTTATTTCTTCCCGGAGCTTGCGCTTTGGTTCCCAGGACTGGTTGGGGCATGAGCTTTTTAAAAAACTTTTACTGAAAATGATAGAAAGGGGTTTTTCCTGATGGGTGTGTTCGAGGTTATGGAGGATCTGTCCTGTCAACAGGTAGTCTTTTGCCATGATGAAGCCACAGGGCTTAAAGCAATTATTGCATTTCATGACACCACCCTTGGCCCGGCTTTTGGTGGTTGTCGCATGTTTAATTACGATAGCGAGGAAGAGGCCTTGATGGACGTGATGCGTTTGGCGCAAGGGATGACCTTAAAATCTTCCATCTCAGGGCTAGACTTCGGAGGGGGAAAAGCAGTTATATGGGGAGACCCTCATCAAAAAAGCGAACCCCTACTCCGTGCCATGGGAAGATTTGTGGAAGGTCTCAATGGTCGTATTATTACCGGCACCGATATGGGCACAGAGCCTAAAGATTTTGCCCATATGAGCAAAGAAACCCGCTATTTGGTTTCCTTGCCCTTGGAAGTTGGTGGGCGGGGAGATCCTTCCTTAATGACAGCCAGGGGTGTTTTCTACGGCATTAGAGCATCCCTTGAAGAGGTCTTTGGCAGCGATTCCCTGGAAGGCAAAACGGTTTCTATCCAGGGTGTCGGCAAGGTGGGCAGACACCTGGGGCAGATGTTGCAAAAAGAAGGGGCGCGCATTATTGTCTGTGACCCGGCGGCGGAATGCTTAGACATGGCCAGAAAAGAACTTAACTGCCAGTTGGCCTCCCCGGACGAAATCCATGAGATAGAAGCGGATGTTTTTTCTCCTAACGCACTGGGAGGTGTTTTAAACGACTCCACCGTCCCCAGGTTGAAAAGCAAAATAGTAGCTGGCGCTGCCAATAACCAGCTGGCAGAAACCCGTCACGGTAAAATGCTTTGGGAAAGAGGTATCCTTTACGCGCCCGATTTTGTCATCAATTCTGGAGGGCTTATTAATGTTGCTGCGGAGTACCTCCAGGAAAGCGAAGCAAAAGTAGATTTTAAAGTAAGGCAGATCTATACTGCTCTAAAGGACATATATAAGGTAGCTCGGGAAAGGGATCTTCCCACCAGCGATGTGGCTGAAATCCTGGCCATGGAAAGAGTGGATCTCATAGGTAAGATCAGAAAAATACATGTGTACTGATCAGCGCCACCGGTTCACAAACTTCCGCCATAATCTCTGTCCTGTACTAGGAAGTTTCTTTTTTGTTAAAGCTTTTTTAGGTCAATAATATAAAAAAGACGAAACTGCAATGTCTGCGGATAGATAGAGTGCTCGAGCTGCGGCAGTTGTCGGATGCAAAAAACTTTAAGAGGTTTAAAAATTCTTAGGAGAGTAAGGAAGATGATGGAAGTGAAAATTGAAAGCAACAACCTGCTTACAGAAGGTTGTTGCCATTTATGCCAGAAGGAGTTTCAGTTAGATATTATAGGGACAGTATTCTATATTAAAGGTGAGCGGCAAGGCGATTTGTGTGATGACTGTTTTAAATTAGTTGCACGCGGTATTAAATGCCCTTCACTTGAAGAGTGGGAAAAAGCATACAATGAAATGATGAGGAGATGGGAAAAATGACGGCAGATAAGGTTGTCAGGAGGGAGGAGCGAAGGGCCCATCATCACCCATGTTGAATCGCGCTGCTATAGAATATGAAGATAACGGCTAGTGGAGGTTAAGCAAATGGATAAAAAGATGAACGGTTTTTTCTCTGCCTCCGCAGCGATAAAGAGCCGCAAATCGGTTCGTACCTATAAGCCCTTGTTATTGCCGGCGGAGAAGAAGGCGGAACTGGAGGAATTTGCGGCCTCACTGGAGGGGCCTTTCTCTCCCAAGGTGCGCCTGGTCTTTTTGGATGAAGATTTTTTTAAAGCCCGGACGGGAAGAAAGATCGGCACCTATGGTGTCATTAAAGGAGCAAGGCACTTCATAGCAGGAGTTGTGGAAAAAGGTGCCAAAGACCTGGAGCAGGTGGGTTTTATTTTTGAGAAACTGGTTCTTTATGCTGCTGCCCTTGGCTTGGGGACATGCTGGCTGGGTGGTACTTTTAAACGAAGCGGCTTTGAAAAGGCTGCAGAAGTTGGCAGCAGCGAGATGCTTCCCGTAGTCTCGCCGGTAGGATACGAAGCAGAAAAGAAAAGGTTTATGGATTCAGCAATGAAAATGTTTTCAGGTTCCAAAAAGAGAAAACACTGGGAGGAGCTGTTTTTTAATGAGAATTATGACAGCCCCCTGAGAGAAAAAGCGGCCGGAGCTTATGCCATACCCTTGGAAATGGTGAGGCTTGCTCCTTCCGCTTCTAATAAACAGCCCTGGCGCATTTTCAAAGAAGGCACAGATTGGCATTTTTTCATGGAGTATTCCCGGCTAATCAACAGGAGTGTTGGTTTTGATATCCAGAGGGTTGATATGGGGATTGCCATGTC
>CAZMLU010000075.1:0-6665 GCA_964567295.1 uncultured Desulfovibrionaceae bacterium | reverse complement strand
AGAAATAATTTTGTACGACAAAAGGACTTCAAGAATTGAGGTAGGGAAGATGAAGTTGAAACAAAAAGTTCTGCAGTCGCGCAATATAAACGAAAAAATAAACACCACTTCTTCAAAGCTTGAATGCCCTTATTGCCAAGAAAAAGACTTGAATCAGTTTGTAAGAGTAGGGGAAGGTAACACTCGTAACGCCTGCTTACATATCAAGCTCACGCACCTTCCGTGCCAATTCCCTTGTTGCCTCTAATAGAGTAGCTCCACTTGCTTCTATCCCCTTACTACTGCGGAAACAAACAGCTTTACTACCAAAATAATATAGTACCCAGCCTTGTTTGTTCAGCATTTCTTTTATCTCATTTACGCTCATATCAGAGTAAGGGTTCACTGCTTCGCCTCCGCTTCGATCTTTTGTAACACTACTTCAATTAATTTTACATGGCTCATATTTGTTTCCAGGGAGGCCTAAATTCCAACCGCTTCTGCTCCGGCTCCTCGCTCTTATTCTTCCATTTATTAAAATTAAAACAAAATAAATTTTGTTACTCCCCTTCAACTAGCCTGTTTACTCGTCCCCCACATCTGCTGCATTTTCCTTTTAAGATAATGTCATTTCCAGTAAGCTCTATGTTATATTCTGCTATTGTGGTCACATCTCTACAGAAGACACAAAATACGTTATCTTCAAGTTTTTTCCTAATCTCTTTCGGTATTGTGTGCCATTTTTTTATTGCTTGCCAATCATTTTTTTCTTCTTCACTGATATTACCATGCCCCCATTTAAACTGGCTCTTTCATACCTTTTCCACCGTTTTTCCTGCAGTAATCCCTTGCGCACTTCCGCCATCTTTGTGGCAGGGGCTATGCCTCCCCATAATTACATTTAACAAATAACTTAAGCCAAAACTCTTTTCCTTTCTCACCTTATTTATATCACTCCCTGTAATTCTCTATAGTTCTCGTAGGGATACCATTAAACTCTTAATTGCCTTCCCTTTTACTTAAATAATTTCCGAAGCGCCCTCCCTGATGCCTTGCCAGCTGTCCTCCTGCCCGCCCTTTTGGCCATCTTCTTGCCGCTGCCGCTGGAGACAGCAGAAACATCACCCAGCCGTTTTGCCAGCCGGTATAAGAAGCCCCTGCCTTTGCTTATGCTCATGGTTAACCCTCCCTCTTTTTAAACTCTTCCAGCTGTCCTTTTGTTATCCGGTAACGCTTTTTTTCTTTGAAACCTTTCAGCTTACCAATTCGCAGATATTCATGAATTGTAGTGACGCTTTTTCCGAGCATCTCCGCTATTTCCTGCGGGGTATAAGTCTCCATACAAAACGCCTCCTCAATATTAAGAGCCATAAGTTTAATCCTCTTCTTTTGAACTGGGAAGAATAGCTGCGCCAGTAGGTAGAATGTTTCCTCCGGCACCGCCCCACAGGTTTAAAATTAGCTGGTGCTCCCGTTTAGGAGCTTGCTCTTCCGCTCAGCCTTTTTAAAAGTAACCCCATATGAGAAGAGGCCTTTTGTTATTTTTTGGGCTTCTTTTTTCTTTCGGGCTTAACTATAGGCTTCTCTACCGGAGCTTTCTCAACTGGGGTCTTCTTTTTGGGTCCTTTTTTTGGTTTTTTATCTCCCATATCAAGTACCTCCTTTTCTTTTGTTAGTATTTCAGTTTTATCTGCATTTTTAGTTAATTCATTTTTAACTTCTGGTTTTAGATCATTAAATTTCGTTTGAGCAGTCTTTAATGAAAAATAAGACCATATTATTATATCGTCTTTGATTACATGATACTTATTATCTTTAGGCACATTATTTGTATCTTTTTCCAACGACAAATTTGCTGATTCAATATATTGCCTATACATAAAACTCTCCTTGAAGCCCCTGCCTTTGCTTATACTCACGTTTAACCCCCCTTCCGGTAAATATTAACAGCCCCTTCAATGATTTTGTTGGTACTGTTGAAGAGATTATTCCAGAAAAAGCTAAACTGAAGTTAACCATCTCCATGTTTGGGCGTGAAACTCTGATTGAGCTAAATTTTGACTGTGTGGAGAAGCTGTAGTGTTAAGCTGATTGTCAATTTTTGCTAATATTAAACAGACCGGATGTATTTAACGAGGCCCTATTATTAATTTTATCGCTGTTCTGTCTTCCCCCTCAATTTGAACATCAACAAAGGCGGGGATACAAACGAGATCCACGCCGCTGGGAGCTACAAACCCCCTGGCAATAGCCACTGCTTTAATTGCCTGGTTAAGAGCCCCTGCTCCAATTGCCTGCATTTCGGCTTTTCCCTCTTCCCTTATAACTCCGGCCAACGCTCCGGCTACAGAATTCGGATTTGACTTTGTTGATACTTTTAAAGTTACCATGAACTGTTAGTTCCTCCTTTGGAATAAAGTTTCCCAAAATGTTGTCTACTCTTTCTTTTGCGCTTATTAAGTAAGGATTTGATCAACTACCTAGCTGCTTTGGTTTATAGATATTCTTCCATCGCCTTTTTTCACCAGCCAGCCCCACTCCAGCACTTCCGGACAGTTCCCTTCTTTGTCCGTTATCAGCTTTATAGCCCTTTTAAAAGCCGTGTTTGACATTTCCTCGCCTTTGCGGGTATCAAATTGAAATTCTTTACCTTTTCCTAATCACAATAGCCCTGGGGCCTTTGTCCCCTATTTCCGCCTCATACTCCACCTGGTCTCCTTCTTTAAGAGCTTCAAAAGTTACCCCCTCAAGAGCGGAAGAGTGAAAGAAAACTTCTTCGCCGCCATCTTCCGGGATAATAAACCCAAAACCTCGATCGGAAACAATCTTTTTGATACTACCTACAGACATAAAAAACCATCCCCAAAATTTCCCGGGTAATCCTTTGACCGGGTTAAAATACCGTCAAATACTTTCCGCGTTTTAAACCTTTACCATTCCCTTCTCGCAGAAAGGAATAAATTTCTCGCTCCGGCACCCTTGCTGTAAGAGCTGATTCCAGGATGGTATCCCGCTATATTCTCTTATTTTTCCTGCCTACTAACATCCCTTTTTAACCCTGTTAAGATTCGCTTCTTACCTTATTCGTCAAATGTCCCATTTTTGGCTGGTAACTCCTCTCCAAGAGCCTCCGCAATTTTATTAATCATTCCCTGATTATAATCTGGGTATTCCTTTTTTGTATAACCTTCTGTAAATTTGGCTATATCTGCTAGGTCTGGATGTTTTCGGAAAATTTTTTCGGAATACCCGTAGTTATCATACACAATAGCAAGTTGCCCTTTCTTGGTTTGATAAACCGCCTCCCTCCCACGAAAGCCCCTATGCTCGACCAGCAATTTGCCTTCAAACTCAACACGTGTAGCCTTATTAGTAAAATAGCCGTTTGGTTTTACCGTGTGTGCCTTAACTTTAAATTTTTGCATTCTAAACTGCACCTCCTTTGCTTTTCCCTTTCTAAAGCAGGCTCTTATTTAAACAGTTTTCTAAACGCTTTGCCCGTTGTTTTACCGGCTGTCCTCCTACCAGCTCATTTGGCCATTTTCTTCCCGCTACCGCTAGAGATAGCTAACCAGTCTCCTAGAGGCCTTGCCAGCCGGTATAAGAGTCCTCTACCTTTGCTTACGCTCACTTGTAACCCCCTTTAAATTCACTCGTCATCCGTTGGGTGCATATGCCACCATTAATTTCAAAAACATACCTCTTTTCATCCAGTGAAGATTCTCAGCAAAGCATCCAGAATACTAGTATTGGTGTTGAATTCTATTGGCGCGAAGCACTAGGCGACAGGACTAAGGACAACCTTGTACCAGCTATGCCTTACTTACTCAATAATCAAAGATATTACAACAGCTCATACATTTAATACTATCTTCTCCCATCTGCACAAGTTGATCTGGATCATTTTCTTTGCAGTAGGGGCATTCCTTAGGTTTAGAGGAAGACTTGCCCAGTTTCTTCTTTTTATTATAAAACGGAGACTGCCAATAAACCTGCTTTAAAAAAGAAAACAAGTAGCACACCACCTCATTGAAGAGCGCCTACAGTTCATAGTAATCCCTAAGACGGTCTCTTCGTATGGGACGCCGTAGCTTACGCAAAGCTTTGCCTTCTATCTGCCTGATACGCTCTCTGGTAACGTTAAAAACCTTGCTTATTTCTTCCAGGGAGTGGCAATACCCATCGTCAAAGCCGAACCGCTGCCGCAAAACTTTCTGTTCTCTGGGAGTAAGGGTGCCTAGAACATTTTCCAGATGTTCTCTTAGAAGTTGGTGCTCAGCAGCATCATGCGGAGATTCTACTTCACGATCTTCAAGAACATCAATAAAGTGAGATTTGTCTTCCTCTCCCAGAGGTGCTTCCAGGGAAATGGGTGCCTGGTTAATCTCCAGTATTTCCCTTACCCTCTCCTCGTTGAGATCCAGCTCCTCCGCAACTTCGGCAGGAAAAGGTTCCCTGCCCAGTTTTTGCTCCAGCTGGCGGGTAACCTAGGCCAGCTTATTGACGGTCTCCACTATATGCACCGGTATACGAATGGTGCGCGCCTGATCGGCGATAGCCCTGCCTACGGCCTGCCTTATCCACCAGGTGGCGTAAGTACTGAACTTATAGCCCCTGCGGTAATCAAACTTATCCGCAGCTGTGATAAGGCCCTGATTGCCCTCCTGGATAAGATCCAGGAAAGAGACCCCCCTGCCCACGAATTTCTTGGCGATGCTGACCACCAGGCGCAGGTTGGCTTCCACAAGATGGTGCCTGGCTTTTTCGTCACCATCTTCCATTTTTCGGGCCAGTTCGATCTCCTCTTCAGGGCTCAAAAGAGGAACCCTTCCGATTTCTTTCAGGTAGAGGCGAAGGCAATCGTTTAGGTTCATATTTTCGAGTAGAAACGGTTCCAGGTTCTCATCCTGGGGAGGATTTTCCTGCTTTTCAGTTAATTCTACCCCTATAAAATCCCGCATTTCCTGAGGAGACATTCTTTTTCCGCTCTCTTTAATCATGCATGTTCTCCCCTTTTTCCAAGATGGTTAGCGGTATACGGCCACCTGAGATATGGCCGTATATCGGCAAAACCACCCCGCTCTTCTTTAAGGTTCTGATAGAACTTATGAGATATCCCCATTAGTATAATAGTAACGTTTCGGGGCTTGTGTAGATCATATCTTTACCACATTTTTCTTGCCGCTTTGAAGATTTACTATATGCAGCTCTCCCTTATGCATCAGGTTTTGAACCACTGCCCAATTATCGAGGTTAAGGTTTTTTTTGCAACAGGATGAGCTTTTGCTTTGCGGTCGGGCGCTTACCTCTCACTGTATCATTACTTTTCTAAGTATTGTAAATTTTGCTACTTTTCGGTACAATCTGGTTATCCGGGATTATTTCATCTTATCTGGAACAATTTTTTTCCATCACAATTAGATGAACCGTCCTTTTTTATTACATTTTAATTGTTGCTAAAAGGTTTCCGAGCGTTATGAACTGGGGAGATCTCTTATGGGTGAGCTGGGAAGGTGGATGCGGGAAACGAGGGAAGAAAAGAACGTTACATTGGAAGAGTTAAGCCAAAAAACCAAGATCATGAAATACAAGCTCCGGGCTCTGGAAGAAGAAAATTTTGACGTTTTCGAGGCTGAAATCTACCTTAAAGGTGCTCTTCGCAGGTATGCCGAAGAGGTAGGACTGTCTTCCCAAAAAGTCCTGGCAAAGTACCGGCAGCTATATAGACCCGAAACAGAAGGAGAAAACGAAGAGACAAGAACAGGTTTCTTTGAGCTCTTGTGGGAATATATCCGCAGATTGTTTTAACAACTGCTCTTATACTTCGCCTTGAAAGGCAGTTTTAAGTTTCCTGGGGTTCCATTGCCCATATCTCGGTTTTGTGCGGAAGGTTCTCCGCAGAGATAGTTACAGAAGAAGGGCATACCTTAAAATCAGCATGGTCTGTTAAAAAATCACTTGCTTCGTTGATATCTATGTTACAGTATTTTGTCTTGTAGTGCATGGGTATAGCAATAGGTGGTTTAATGAGCTCAATAATTTCTTTTGACCTTTCGCAATCGATGGTATAGACACCTCCCACGGGGATCATCAGCACGTCCGCTTCGGAAATAAACTCCTCCTTATCTTTGCTCAGTCCTGCTTCCCCGTAATCGCCCATGTGCACAAAGGTTAACCCGGACATTCTCCATTTAAAAATAATGTTCTTGCCTCTTTTCTGGCCACCTGCATCGTCGTGATAAGAAGGGCAGCCCTCTATCTTGACCGGGCCCATGGAAAAAGGTTCGGGCTTCCTTATGGCGTGTCTGAAATTTTTAACCAGGGAAACGTTGTTATGGTCAAAATGCTCGTGGCTTACCAGCACCACGTCGGCCTGTACCTCCGGCAGGGGATACCCCACCTTTTGGTCAAAAGGGTCGGTGACAATTTTGAACTGCGAGTCATCCATCAGGAACATGGCATGCCCAAACCAGGTAAGTGTTACTTCTTCTCCCATTTTCACCTACTCCTTTTTATTTTTCCTGGCACCTTAAGCTTAAATTTTTCTTGCCAGTATTATCTTGTTCAGAATTATAATAGTTTTTCATATTGTTATTACTTTCTTAATTCTCCATTCCTGCCATAATTCCTGCCCCAATAGGCAAATTATCCCCTTATCCCTGCGAACAGGCATGTTCTCAAGTCCC
>CAZMLU010000074.1:5146-6801 GCA_964567295.1 uncultured Desulfovibrionaceae bacterium | reverse complement strand
GCCCTTTACTACGGCTCTTTTGTCAAGACGTTAAGCGGTGAGCCCCGTGAAGTTTGGGAGGAAGATATTAAAGAGACCATCAAGCATGAACTGCAGCATCATTTGGAAGCCTTGGCCGGCGATGAAAAATTGGCGCGCAAGGAGACCGAAGAAGAGTTGGAAAGCTTTCAAATGCATGAAGAATCAAAAAACAAGCGCTCCTCGCGCGTTGGATATTTAAGCAAACCATTAAATCTGCTTTTACGTATTTTTAAAAAAGAGTAGCACGTAAAAAGAGCAGTAATACAGCAAGGATTAGTAATTGCGATGCCACCGGGGCTTACGAAAATAACGGCGGTAAATGACACAAAATGCAAGCTTGAGAAGGTTTCCTCATGATGCCCAAGGAACAAAAAAACGCAGCTTTTTCGGAAGTATTTCGTCTTTACTTATAAGGCTGAAAAAATATAAGATCAAAAATGGCAGTTTTTTCAAGAAGATAATTCAAAAAGGAGAGCTCCCCTATGAAAAAACGGTACAAGTATTGGGCGGTAATATTAATAATAATGATAGCTGCAGCGGCAGCTGGATGTTCCTCCCCTTTCTCAGGGCAAAGTAACAATTTTCAAGAGGAGTCCGAGATTTTGGAAGAACGGCTGGAAAGTGCCGAAGATGAATTAGAAAGAAGGGAAGAAGAGTATAAAGAGCTGCGAGAAGAATATCAAGAAACGAAAGAAAACAAGCTCTACTGGCAGGAAAAATACCGGGAAACCCGGGAAGAAAATGGTGACAGCGGCGAAACTGCCCCTGACAGCAATAACAGCGGGGATACAAGCAGGCCCGGGGCAGGCACAAACCCAAACGCAAACGGGTCGGTGGCATACCTCACTTTCGATGATGGCCCCAGCCAAAATACTCTGAAAATCCTCGATATTTTGGAAAAATACGGTATCAGCGCCACTTTTTTTGTTACCGGAAACAACCACTCTGGCCAGAGCGATATCTACCAGAGGATTCTGGCAGAAGGTCATGTCCTGGGCAATCACACTTACACCCACAATTTTCATAAGATCTACCAGTCACCGGATACTTTCATGGAGGATTTTTTGCGCCTGGAACAGCATATCCAAAACCAAACGGAAATAACAATGGATATAATGCGTTTCCCCGGAGGCTCCAGCAGTGCCATGGCTCAAGAAGTCTCCGAATATAACATTATCGTAGAGGATCTCATTACCAAAATTGAAAACAGGGGCTACGATTATTTCGATTGGAATGTCTCTACCGGTGATGGCAGCGGGGATTTAAGCAGCAAAGAGATTATTGACAATGCCCTGGAAGGGGCCCGGCGCGTGGAAGGAGACCTGGTGGTGCTCTTCCATGACAGTAAGAACCGTCATACCACCGTGGAAGCACTTCCGGCTGTAATCGAAGCATATAAGGACTGGGGCTACCAGTTCGGTGTTTTAAGCCAGGGAGCAGTAGAAGTCAAGCACCGCTAAACAGTGCCAAAGGGGAACCACCTCTTAAAGCTCGTCTATCCCGGCGCATAGTGCGTGCCCTGTCACCCACATAACATATTAACGCCAAAAGGGTGGCAACAGCCCCGTCCTCAGGAGAACCTTAACGCCAAAATGTTGTCAAGTACCCCGTCCCCTTGACAACATTTCGTCCCG
>CAZMLU010000074.1:0-5046 GCA_964567295.1 uncultured Desulfovibrionaceae bacterium | reverse complement strand
TAACGCCAAAATGTTGTCAAGTACCCCGTCCCCTTGACAACATTTCGTCCCGCTGCTTTACTCCATTATTTTGCAAACATTATTAGTGTATTCCACGGGGTCGTCTATGGGTAGTCCTTCTATGAGACAGGCCTGATTATATAAAAGATCCGTATACAACTTAAACTTTTCCTCACTTTGTTCGTATGCTTCTTTCAGCGATTGAAAGACCTGGTGGTTTAAATTAATCTCCAGTGCCTTTTCTGCCTCTATATTTTGGTTTTGGGGCATAGCGCTTAGAATTTTTTCCATTTCAATTGATATCTCACCCTCATTAGAGAGGCACACCGGGTGATCTTTTAACCGTTTCGATGCCCTCACCGTTTTAACTTTATCAGACAAAACCTCTTGCATCTTATTGAACATTTCCTCATACTCTTTGGCCGTCTCCTCGGCTGCTTTATCTTCCTCTTCGCCTTTTTCTAAGCCCAGATCCTTACTGGAAACAGACTTAAATTCCTTCTCTTTGTAAGTTCTCATCATTTTGATGGCGAATTCATCCACATCTTCCGTCAGATAAAGAATCTCATAGCCCTTATCTTTCACAAACTCCGCTTGGGGCAGCTTATCAACCCTGCCCACAGATTCTCCCGTAGCATAGTAAATATATTCCTGGTCCTCGGGCATCCTGGAGAAATATTCATCAAGGGATACCATCTTCTTCTCCTTCGACGAATAGAACAGAAGCAGGTCCGCCAAAGTCTCCTTGTTTTGCCCAAAATCACTGTAGATGCCGAATTTTAACTGCCGTCCGAAGGAATTAAAAAACTCCTCATATTTATCCCGCTTATTCTCCATAACCTCTTTCAGTTCCTTTTTAATCCTGCTCTTGATATTCTTGGCGATAATATTCAACTGCCGATCGTGCTGCAGCATTTCCCTCGAAATATTAAGAGAAAGATCCTCAGAATCAACGACACCCTTGACAAAACTGAAATAATCAGGCAAAAGCTCCCCACACTTATTCATAATTAGAACGCCGTTGGAGTAAAGCTCCAGGCCTTTTTCGTAATCCTTGGTATAAAAATCAAAGGGAGGCTTCTCCGGAACAAATAAAACCGCCTTAAAACTAACCGTCCCTTCAGCATTGATATGCATATAAGTTAAGGGCTCATCGAAGCCGTAATGTCGCTCCGCATAAAAATTTAAATAGTCCTCCTCAGTCAGCTCATTCTTATTCCTCTCCCAAATAGGGACCATACTGTTAACCGTTTCTTCCTCGACATACTCTTCATACTCTTGTTCCGGCTTATCCTTTTGCCCATGCTCGTGTTCGTGCTCTTTTTCTTCTACGCCCTCTTCCGATTTCGGCCTGGTCTTCGGTATCTCCATAATAATAGGATACCTGATAAAATCAGAGTATTTTTTAACTATAGCCTTTACACTTAACTCGTCCAGGTAACGATCATGGTCCTCTTCTTCGTCTTCCGTATTTTCCCTAATCTTTAAAATCACATCCGTACCAACCGAATCCTTTTCAGAAGGAACAATGGTATACCCTTCCACACCGGTTGATTCCCACTTATAGGCCTCGTCACTTCCAAAAGCCCTGCTGACGATAGTAACAGTATCCGCCACCATAAAAGCCGAATAAAACCCGATTCCAAACTGACCGATAATATCGTGCCCGTCTTCTATCTCAACCGCCTTTTTGAAATCGAGAGAACCGCTCCTGGCGATAATACCCAAATTATCCTCCATCTCCTCCATCGTCATCCCGATACCTGTATCAGAAACCTTCAGAAGCCTGTTTTCCTTATCCAAAGTAATTTTAATATAATAATCATCTTTGACGAAAGTAATCGAATCATCAGTCAAAGACTTGTAATACAATTTGTCAATTGCATCACTGGCATTAGAAAGCAATTCCCTCAAAAAGACCTCCTTGTTCGAGTAAATCGAATTAATCACAATCTCCAGAAGTCTCTTGGTTTCTGCTTGAAAGCCTTTTGTAGCCATAACGATCTCCTCCTTTTTCCCAGAATTAAATTTGGATTATAGTAAGGTAAAAACCTGTACATAGCCCCTCTATATGTTTATATCAAATTTTGCCCCTGAATGCAATTCCGGCAGGAGAAAAGCCTCATAAGCGATTAGAGAAAGAGGGGGGGGACGGGGACGGGGTTGTTGACAACATTTGCTGAAGTGTCATTGGTTGAGAGGTGAATGTCTCGGGGATGTCAGACGGTGTGACAATTAACATTAAATCTGCCTATCGAAGTGAACCGTACCCGATTTGCTCGACACGTAAAATCAAGATAAAATAAATTTATTGGAGGTGTCTATCAATGGGTTCACGGAAAAAAAGTTATGATAGAGAATTTAAGATGGAAGCTGTACGCTTAGTAGAAGAGAAAGGGCGAGCAGTAAGTAGTGTAGCTCATGATCTTGGCATTGGAACTAATAAGACCCTTTACCGTTGGATAGAAGAGTACAGGTCCCATCAAGGTGATGCTTTTCCGGGGAGCGGCAAGCGCCGACCTGAGGACGAAGATGTAAAACAATTAAAAAAGCGTATAGCTGATTTGGAAGAAGAGAACAAGATATTAAAAAGGCAGCGGCTATCTTCGCAAACCCCCGGAAATAAGGTATCAATTTATTGATAATCACCGCTTCGATTTTCGGGTGGAGAAGATGTGCCAGGTCTTAGATGTATCCAGAAGCGGTTACTATAACTGGAGAAAACGCCCCAAGAGCAAGCGTGAGCGCTCCGACGAAAGACTTTTAAAAGAAACCAACAATAGTCATCGTCGTTCCCGTGGTATTTATGGAGTTAGAAAGATTACTGAGGAGCTTAGACGCAACTACAAATGTAGCAAAAACCGGGTTCACTGTCTCATGAAAAAGCACTGCATTAAATCAAAAAAACCCTGAAATACAAAGCTACCACTAACTCCAAGCATAATTATCCGGTTGCTGAAAATATCCTTGGTCAATACACCACCTTTGCACAACCCAACCAGGCCTGGGCTGCTGATATAACGTATATTTGGACTAAAGAAGGCTGGTTATATTTAGCTACTGTTATTGATTTATGCCACCGCAAAATAATTGGCTGGGCCATGGATAAAACCATGAATAAAGAGTTAGTCATACATGCCTTAAAACGGGCTATATGGTGCGAAAAGCCGCCTTCAGGAGTCATACATCATTCTGACCAAGGAGTTCAATACGCCAGCTATGCCCATCAGGATTTATTAAAAGAACATGGCTTTATACCCAGCATGAGCAGAAAAGGCAATTGTTACGATAACGCTTATAAAGAGTCATTTTTCAGCAGTCTAAAGAGCGAAATGGTTCACTTAAATAACTTTGCAACCAGAAAAGAAGCTAAAAATGCTATATTTGAATACATAGAAATATTTTACAACCGAATAAGATTGCACTCCAGCTTGAAGTATTTTTCCCCTCTGGAATACGAGAACAGAATCAAAGATATATTAGCAGCTTAAGTGAGCATATCGCAGTTTTTAGTGTTTATTTTATCGGGTACAGCCCAAAGTTATTATAAAGGAGAGCTATACGAAAAGATGGGAAAACTGGTATATAGATGTCAAGGGGAGACGGGGGCCTGTTATCTCCCTCTTTCAAAAGCAGGAAAATAGTTTTATACTATTAATTATAGTGACAGGAAAAGTATTAAAAAAATGAAATAATAGTTACGCACAGGGTGTTGTTAAGGATTTCAAGCCAAAAATGTTTGGAGGTTTTTTTTATGGGTAGCAGTGGTGATTCAGTATCTTTTTATATTAAAACGAACAGGTCTTTTACGCTTTTCAGGCGTTATGCTTGGTTATTGACCATCCTGATCGGCGTTGGCGGCCAGTTTGTTCCTGCTCTGGGGTTGCTGGTGCCCTTTATTATGGCTGCCCTAATCGTAATGAGTTTGTTTAAAGGGAAATACTGGTGCGGCAATTACTGCCCCCACGGCAGCTTTTTTGATAATCTGCTGCAGCCCCTCAGCAGGCATGTAAAAATTCCTGCCATTTTGCGCTCTCGACCCCTGATCGCAGCTGTTCTGCTATTTTTCATCTATAACATGACTGCCAGGTTTTTTGTTGTTTATGAAGCTATGGGAACCGCTGAATTTTACGAGAGGTTGGGATTTATTTTTGCCAATACTTATCTTATGGTGCTGTTAGTGGGAGGTTTGCTGGCGGTGGCCATTAATCCTCGGACCTGGTGCCAGTTTTGTCCCATGGGAACTATGCAGGCCGTCTTGTACAAATTGGGTAAAGCCCTTGGCTTGACCGGGCGCTTTGATGAAAAAGTGGCCTTAGAACACCCTGCCCTATGTCATTCCTGTGCAAAATGCGCCAGGGTTTGTCCCATCCAGTTAGAACCTTACCTGGGCTTTTCCGAAGGTAACCGCTTTGAAGATGAACGGTGTATCCGCTGCGACACGTGTATTAACAATTGTCCTGCAGGCATTTTACACCTTGCTAACGACCGGCAGGCAGAGGAGTTGAAACAGAGTGTTTCTCTCGATGGGTTTGAAGAAGCGCGTTATTATTCAGCCCGGATTAAATCTATCAGTGAATTGCAGGATAATATTAGGGAATATACCTTTGAACTGCTCGAGCCGTCCCACATGTTTTATGAACCCGGGCAGTTTGTGCTGTTAGAGATCGAAAAAAGTAGGCAGATGTACAGAGCTTATACGATCTCCGGCTCCAGCAAAGACAAAACAGAAATTCGCGTAACTGTGAAGTGCCTTCCCGATGGTTACGGGACAAATTTACTTTTCAACAGCTTCCGGGAGGGTGACCTGCTGACCCTGAAGGGGCCTCTTGGTAGAGAGCTTCGGGTAAACCTTGAAAGCGAGGAGCTGCTTTTTATCGCCAACGGGATCGGCATAACTCCCTTTGTATCCGTGGTACAAAGTATTTTTGATCGGAAAGATTATGAGTTTGCGGGAAAAGCGGATTTGCTCTACGGGGCGCGGTACGAGGAAGACCTGGTTTACGATGATTATTTGGAATCGGCAGCCGCGGAAAACAGTAATTT
>CAZMLU010000073.1:0-6911 GCA_964567295.1 uncultured Desulfovibrionaceae bacterium | reverse complement strand
CAAACTGTCGGTATATCTACTTCATCACCGTATTCCCAGAACATGTCCACGATGGGCCCTGTGTATGTTCCGCCTTCATCTTCGTAAAGCTTCTTTTCTGCTTTAAAAAGCTTATCCACGATCCAGTAATCAGGCTTGGCTTCTCCGGGAGGATCCTGTGCTATGTTCCGCCACTGGGTCCAACGTCCGGAGTTGGTTACAGTGCCTTCTTTTTCAAAGTGCATGGCGGCCGGAAGGAGAAATACTTCGGTGTCGATTTCGGCCGGGTTCATGTCGGGAGCTTTCCAGAACGCGGAGGTTTCGTTTTCAAAAATATCCGCGCAGACCAGCCAATCAAGTTTTGCCTGGGCTTTGCGCTTCCTGGAAGTATTGGCTCCACCTACCACGGGGTTATCGGCGAAACAGAACAATCCCTTAATCTCGTCTTTAGCCATATAAGTGTAATAAGCCACTGAAGAGCGGTTTTTATCCAGTCTGGGCAGATAGTCGAAGCAGAAATCATTCTCTGCTGTGGCCTTGTCACCATAAAAAGCTTTCAGCATGCTGACCAAGAACTTGGGACGGTTAGTCCAGTAACCGCTGTCGGGAGTGGTCGCATTGTAAGCTTCAAAATCCTGGCCGTCCCGGGGCATAGGCATATAGCCGGTCACAATGTGGAAAAGCTGACCCAGGTCGCAGGCGCCCTGCACATTGGACTGGCCTCGCTGGGCGTTCACCCCGCCGCCGGAAATACCTACGTTACCCAGCACCAACTGTAGTATGGCACAGCTGCGCACATTCTGAGATCCGTGGGTAAACTGGGTCATACCCATGGCATAGGAGATGTTCCCGGCTTTCCCCGGTTCACCGGTGTTGCAGAACAGTTCGGCCACTTCCTCAAACTTGTCCACGGGGCAACCGGTAATTTCGCTGACAGTCTGCACATCATAACGGGAATAGTGATTCTTGAACAGCTGCCAGACGCAGTTGGGATCCTCAAGGGTTTCGTCTTTTCGAATATTGCCGTCGGCATCCCTTTGATAAGCCCAGGTGTCTTTATTATAGGATTTTTGCCCATCGCCCAGATCCGAAGCATCTTGAGCGCCGGTGAATAAACCTTCGCTGTAACCGAATTCAGGATCAATCAGGCTGGAGGCATTGGTGAATAGCTTTACGTATTCTTCATGATACTTGTTGTTGACAATGGCATAGTTAATTAACCCGGAAAGGAAGGCCGTGTTAGTGCCCGGGCGGATGGGAGCGTAAACATCCGCTACGGCAGCCGTCCTGGTAAAACGGGGGTCTACCACGATCAACTTGCACCCTTTATCCATAGCTGCTTGGATCCACTTCATGGAAATGGGATGGTTTTCAGCGGTATTGCCGCCGATATTCATGATTACATCAGAATTTCTGTAGTCAATCCAGTGGTTGGTCATAACGCCTCTACCAAACGAGTTGCCAAGACCGGCAACGGTAGAGGAGTGTCAAAGGCGTGCACAGTGATCGTTGTTAACAATCCCGTTGGCGGCAACAAACTTTCTGAAAAGGTAATTTTCTTCGCTGTTGCACATGGCGCTTCCCACCCAGGCCAACGCCTCGCAGCGGTTAGCAACTTCACCGTTTTCGTTTGCCTCTTTAAAATATTCATCCCGTGTTTCCTTGGTCCGCTTTGCTATCTCCTCAATGGCCCAGTCCCAATCCACTTCTTCCCAATCTGTGGCATTCGGTGCCCGGTAGAGGGGTTTGGTCACTCGTTGTTTATTAACGACCGGCTCGCCCTTTTCGTCGTACTCATAATACATGTTGTAGAGGGCGGCACCTTTACTGCATAGCGTGCCTTCGTTAATGGGGTGATCGGGATCGCCTTCCACGGCAACAATTTCACCGTTTTCAACATAGCAGAGCGCCCCGCAGCCGACCCCGCAAATCGAACAAATTTGGGTCACTGTGTCCGCATATTCGACTCGCAGATCCAGTGGTTCTAAAACCACCTCCTCCTCTGGTGCATCTGGGTCAGGTTCGGTGGGTTCTTCTTCTGGTGCGCATCCCAGCTTTGCTGCCAGGCTTGCTGTAACCAGTGCACCGGACATCCATAAAAAGTTTCTTCTAGACAGCTTCACAAAAGTTCACCTCGCTTTAAATTTTATAAGCATAATTTTTAGACCCTAACCTCTTTTATATCTTTTTAAGGATCTAAAACAACAACCTCTTTCGTGGCTAGTGCATTTGTGTCATATCGTCCGGCCTCTTGTATCCTTCTTTTTCGGCCAGGTCGTCCAGGTAACCGGATGCAATAGCCTCCACATCAAGCAAAACGTCCCCTTCCAAAGCTTTGCCGTCCACAGTCTTCAGATATTTGTTGCATACTTCACAGACATGGACCTGTCGTGCTTTTTCACCCGGCAGATAAAAAAACCGCAACTGTTTCTGTTCTTTATTGCCACAGTACGGGCATTCTAGCCTGGGGAAAACCCACTCGGCGTGGCAGAGCCAGCATAATAAAACCCTTGCCCCGTCCTCTCCCCTGTGTCGTGCGAAGGAAGCTACCTGGCCGCATACAGGGCAGTGGCCCTTGCGCCATAGGGTAAAGTCTATTTTTTCTCTGACCTTTTTCATGTACAGGCTGTAAAATGTACTTAAAGCCATTACCAGTACGAAGGAAAGGACCTCGCTGTCCAATCCTGTCCTTTTATCCATTTCTGTATTTTCCAGGTAATCCTGCAGATCTTGCTTGTTGAGTTTGGCAATATCTTTTATAAATGTTTGTAGATTGGCGCCTTCTGCAAATTCTTCAGCTGTATGAAGGTTTAAAAGATTATCCGGTGCCTCAGCACTTGCTTCCTTAATAGCTCCGCATATCGCCTGCACCAACTCTTTGTATAGTTTCCCTTCCATATTCAAGGTGTACCCGGATAGGATAAATGTGCCGTTTCTAAGCAGGTCCTTTAGTTCATCCGGGTCTGCCTCAATGGAGATGATTTTTTCTATCCTGTCCATGTACTGCAGCTGAACAGATAGAACGCTTTTATATACTTCATATATTTTGGACAGATCCTTGTTCTTCTTGACGTTTTTTTCTATTTCCCTGGTAACCCTATCCATTGATGGCGGATACAATTGCTCCACAACGACACCCCCTACTTTCTTACTATTTATCAGTGGCAGTCGTGCTATTCACTCACTTCCCGGCAATAAACAATTAGCATTATTTCATTTACCTACCCCCTCTTCATGTGATAAATTTAACATTTAAAAACAAAAAATAAACGCCGTTTCTTTCATATAACATGCTTAACATGTATTTTTTAAATCATTATTTTCAATTAATAAAAATATGTAAGCGATAATTTAATGTAAAATAATAATACTGATTATAATATTATATTGCCATAAGCTATCATTATTGGGTATCAGCAAAAACACTGAAATTAAAAAAAATTAGGGGTAATTACCCCTAATTAATTATGTAATACCCCTAATGATCGCTGTGTATTAGTCAAAACAATCTAATTATTAAAAAATTAGTTACCGTAAACCCCTATTTATTCTCCGTATATCCACCGATCGATATCTCTTTTGTAGGAAATAAGTTCATTTTCATTGAAGAAGAGGGCTATCTCTCTGGCAGCGCTCTGCAGTGAATCAGAGCCGTGGATAATATTATTTCCCATAAATATGCCATAATCACCGCGAATCGTCCCCGGCAGAGCTTCCCGGGGGTCTGTTTTGCCCATCATATTACGGACAAGCTGTACCGCGCCCTGCCCTTCCCAGACCATGGCAATAACCGGGGCGGAAGTGATAAAGTTTACCAATTCCCCGAAAAGGGGTTTGTCTTTATGTTCCTCGTAATGTTCTTCAGCCATTTCACGGCTTATACTCATCATTTTCATGGCAACCGGCTTCAGGCCCCTTTTTTCCAACCTGCCGATAATCTCCCCTGACAGGCCGCGTTGCAGGGCATCAGGTTTCAGCATAACAAAGGTTTTTTCCATTTATACGGACCTCCCCGATAATTTAAGTTAATTTGAGTTGCCGGCGCAGGCGCTTTTTCACGGAGCAATACCGCACTGAAAAGGCCGGGCGGGCACCGGTAAACCACATTATAAGGAGCTGATTCCTTTCCCAAAGGAACAGCTCCTTATATACTAATAAACAAAAAGCGGTTTGTCGTCTTCAATAATCCTCTTTTCAGCCGAGCGCTGCTTTCTTATATCCTTAGGTAAAGCAAACATATGCTGGTGGGTCAATCCATCGTAATACCTCAGATCAAGAATGTTTCTTTCTTCCCCAAGTTTTTTGTCAACTATCTCCGGCGGAATATCCCGGGGCTCCAGGTCCCGGGAAGCGGTGATAAAACCCCACATTGTATCATAAGAAGGGATATAGGCGCCATACGAAGCCACATTATTAAAAGAAAGCTTCAGGGTATTATAGACGGCGCCATGGCATTCAATCAATCTTGGATTAAGGTTCCCCCCCTGCAGGGCTATACATCCCCCCTCGTGTAAACGCTGCGTAACTACGGCATAAAACTCCTTGGTAAACAGCAGGTAGGACGGGCTGTCATCCAAGGGTTCTGTGAGATCGAAAAATATAACATCCCATGTGGCGCCGTTTTCTTCCAGGTAGCGGCGGGCATCCATGTACAAAACCTCTACCCGGGGATCCTCAAAGCCTCCGTTGCTCCAGTGCGGGAAGTACTCCTGGCAGAGCTCAACTACCTCCTTATCGATATCCACCATGACAACTTTTTTGACAGAAGGATGCTTTAAAATTTCCCTTAAAACAGCACCTTCCCCCCCGCCTACTACCAGAACGCTTTCCGGGTGCGGATGTGTGATCATGGCCGGATGTATCAGGGTTTCATGGTAAATATATTCGTCAAACTCGGTGGATTGGATTTTACCATCCAGCACCAGGCAGCGGCCGAAAAAATCCGTATCAATTATTTCTACGGTTTGGAAAGGGGTTTTCCCGCTAAACACATATTTTTCAACACCGTGCATATGTGCTTGCGTGGGGTGGGTATGTTCAATAAACCACTTCCAGGGCAAAGAAGACAACCGAAAACCCCCTTTAAAGCCGGCTAGACTGCGGACCTTTGCTCATTTTGACTTAATTTATATTCAAAAATGCCGCGCTTTATTTCCTTGGCCGCCATACGACTGGCTGAAAAGTGCTTCTTCAAATAATAACAGGAAACCCAGGGATCCACAGTCGTGCCACAGGTAAAAACGTCCACCGCGGCATACCCGAATTCCGGCCAGGTATGAATAGCTAGGTGTGATTCGGATATAACTACCACGCCGCTGACTCCCTGCGGGCTGAAGCGGTGAAATACAACTTCCCTGATCTCCGCTCCCGCCTCCAGGGCTGCGTTAACCATGGTTTCTTCGATTTTTGCTGGCTCGTTGAGTAACTCCGGTGAACAACCATACAGTTCCGCTAAGATATGACGGCCTAATGCGCGCATTTTCTAAACCCCCTTTTTCAATATTGTTTAAGGCCAAGTTAAATTGTAACAAATCAATGGTAAAAGTCAATGAGCAGGGGGAATTTTTTTGTCAAAGAAAGAGAATTTAGCGGAATTTAAAGCTATATAAACAAATACAGTGATTTGGGCAAAAATTTAACAATGTCAGGGAAGGGGGTTGTCTTTAAAGATATTGTTGAGTTCCAGGTACCATGTAAGCTCGCTGTGCACGGTTTCTTCAAAGAGGGCCAGAACGTAGTAATGACTTTCTTCAATTATCAAGCGACTTTCGCTGTGTAGTTCGGCATATTTGTCATTGTTATTTTCATATTCTGCGACAGCTTGTTTGCTTAAGTGGTATGCACCCCATAAATCATCTAATATCTCCCTGCTAATGTAGGAGTAAAAGGCATGATCCTCTTGGAGAAGTGCGCTCTCCTCCGTTCCATTATCGCTCCGTCCGGCAATATTATGCTCGTAAAAGTCAAGGGCATCATCCCGTGCCGCTTCCAGTTCGGCCAGCCGCTCTTCCACATTAGCAAACATTCTATCTGCTGTATATTTTTAGAACATCTCATATTGTGTTTCTTCTACAAAAAAGTATCGGTATTTAGATTCAGCACCGTTTTCCAGGTTGAAGATAGGGAGCTATAAAAATCCAACCAGTTACCATAAAATCTCTGGCATATAATGCATTTTCCGCCGTGGAGAGAGCCTGCCAGCCCTCTTCTGCATCGCTTAGCACTATATACTCCTGAGCTGTGGTTATCAGCACGGTATAGTTATCCCCGTCCCATTCCACGTCGGCGCCTAACTCTTTCGCCACAAAACGTATGGGGACAAGGGTTCGGTCTTGCATGATTATAGCAGGAACGTCTCCTTCAACTTCTTGCCCGTCTACCTCCACCTTAACCACGGGATGGTTTTTGAAAAGCCCGTAGGGGGATGCATAGCCGTATGTAGCCACCATGACGATAAGCAGTGCTATTATAAGAATTAAAGGAACAGATCTTTTACGCACGCAGTTCACCCCCCTTCTCACTTTTTATAATACCATAAAAAACAATTTAAACCCTTGCTTTTTTCCACAAAGAATGATAAATTTCCTGCTAGTTGATGAAAGCACATTTTCCCGCAGCATCCCGACCGTAAATCCACATGGAAAGGAAAGGGAATTATGCTTATTAAGATCATGGCTGCCATTTTTGCTGCCTATGAATGCTATAAGCTGCTGCATATCGGAGCTTTTAGCGAACTTATCGAGAACCTCAAGTTGATGGGTAAAACAGAGGAAAGATCTTTGATTGAGGGCAACTCATTTTACAAAAGGGTCCTCTTTGTTGAGGTTTGTTACCTCATATTTGCCCTGGTGCTGTTGTTTACGGCTTACTGGTATTTTACAGTTGTCTTGCTGGCAATAAGCCTGTCCTTGTTTGCCATAGATACAAGGACG
>CAZMLU010000072.1:0-7395 GCA_964567295.1 uncultured Desulfovibrionaceae bacterium | reverse complement strand
ATTTGAGGTAGAAGGCAAGACAGTGGGCGAGTGTCTTAATCATCTCGTCAGCCTCGTCCCCAAAATGGAGGAGGCCCTCTTTTATAAAACAGAGAAAGGGCCTGCCTTACGTTCTACCATTGAGGTTCTTGTCAATAGTAAGAGCACCGACTTGGTAACAGAAGTAAATGATGGTGATGAGATTAAAATTAAAAAGAATGTTCAATGATGAGGCGGAGGCGTTGATGGCTAGTTTAGCCATTTTCATCCAAACTGTTAAAAGAAAATGCTAACAGTTTATGCTGCGGAAGGTAGGCTATATTTTAGAGGCTTATAATAGAAGATCCGCGCGGAGGGAGGCAAATTAATTGGTAAAATGTATCAACTGCGGCATGCTGGATAGTGCCGGCAAAGAAGAAGTTTATAAATGCGTGCGCTTTGCCAAAGAAGTGCCTGCACAAGAAAGCGAAAATGAAATTAAGTGTCACTATTACCTGGATATTGTCTTTGAAGAAGGACAAAGGCTCAGCCCTTCCCAGCACTTGCTGATCCAGGAAGGAGAGCACCGCTCCAAAAAAATGCGCGGTCCCATTTAAGTTGTTAGCTTGAAAATCGAAAGGATGATTAAAATGACAGAACGTCAGGAAGAAACTACGAAAATGCATGAGAATGTTATATTCTCTTGCTTTGGGGGCTTTTCAAATACGGGAATTACCAGTGCAATGGCCAGCCTTGATGCGGTAAAGGAGCTTGGCTTGGCCAAGGCGTCTATAGGCTGTCTGGCCGGTCTACCGCTGAACATTAAGCCTATCCTAAATAAAAGCCGGGCGGCGGAAAAAATCATTACGGTAGACGGTTGCCCCAAAGAGTGCGCCCGCAAGCTTGCGGAACAGGCCGGATTGCAATTAAGCAGCAGTATTGTGCTGACCAGGGATATTGAAATGAAAAAGAAACCTTTCCATGAAGATCTCGGGGGAGACGTAAAAGGAGTCATGGAATACGTATCAGCCGATGAAATACAAAAGGCCAAAGAACTTATTGTAAGCAGCATCCTGAAGGAATAATAGTAAAAGTGCAGCATAGCACTTTGTACCGGCACTGGAATATTTTTTCGAAGGAGGTATAAAAGATGGTGAACCAATTTATTAAAAAAACAGCAAGCAAGTTCTTATTGGGCAGGGCCATCCGCTATATCACCAAGGATCCTGAAAAGAATCTGATCACTATAATGAAATATTTAGAAACTGTGGCTATTATGAAAGAGCACCGGGCCATGGTAACTGCTATGAAGAACTATTTTATAAGAACTCCGGAAGCTATGGAGCAGACTCGGCGTGTGGCCAGCAATCCCCAGATGCTTTCCAGGTTAATCAATTCCTGGATTATCGAGGGTGCTTTTCTGGGGAAACCTAAAAGAGAGGAAGCTTCTAAGAAGCTGGGTGTAAGTGTCCCTGCGGCAATCCTTATCGATCCGACCTCGGCCTGCAATCTGAGATGTGAAGGCTGCTGGGCCGGGGAGTACAACAATGCAGACAGCCTGGAACCGGAATTATTTCATCGCATTATACAAGAAGCAAAAGAGCTGGGTATACACTGGATCGTCCTTTCCGGAGGGGAACCGTTTATCTATCCCAAGTTGCTCGACGTGATCGCCGAGCATCCCGATTCCTTTTTCATGGCCTATACCAACGGCACCCTTATAAACGAAGAGGTTGCCGACCGGTTGGCCGAGCTGGGCAATATTTCCCCTGCTTTCAGCCTGGAAGGCTGGCAGGAGGAGACCGATGCCCGCAGGGGCACCGGGACATTTGCGAAGGTAACCCGGGCCATGGACCTGCTGCGGGAAAGGGGAGTGTTCTTCGGCGCTTCCTTAACGGCCATGAGGCATAACCTGGACGAACTCTTCAGCGATGCCTTCATAGAATTTCTCATGGAAAAAGGTGTACTTTATATCTGGTCTTTCCACTACGTCCCCGTGGGGCGGGACCCCAACGTGGAGCTCATGCTCACTCCCGAGCAGAGAAGCTGGCTGGTGCACAGGGTTAGAGAAATCAGGCAGAACAAGGCGGTTTTCATCGCCGATTTCTGGAATGATGGGCACTATACCGGCGGCTGCATTGCCGGGGGAAGGGAATACTTTCACATTAACGCGGCTGGGGATGTGGAGCCCTGCGCTTTCGTGCACTTTGCCGTAGACAATATCAAGGATAAGTCCCTGGAGGAGGTCCTGCAGAACCCCTTCTTTAAAGCCTACCAGAGCAGAGTCCCCTTCAATGAGAATCACCTGGCTCCCTGCCCGATCATCGACGCGCCCCACGCGCTGCGCGAAATGGTGAAAGAGGTGGATGCCCACTCCACCCACAAAGGGGCCGAGCAGGTTTTAGAAGGGGAAGTGGGAGATTACCTGGACGACCTCTCCGCGCGTTGGCGCAGAGAAGCAACCGGATACAGCACCACCGTTTCCCGTAAATAGCCCATGGCGGAAGCAATATATACTGCCATACTGGAAAAAGTATCACCATTAATATGAATAATTAAATAATATTAGTTCATGTTCGTACACTAAGAGAGCAGGGGACACTCTCCAAAGTTACAGATAAGAGGGTGTCCACTTTCTTTAAGCTCTGGCAATTGTTACCTTAGCATTAGATGATGTCCATATAAGCAGAGCTTGAAGGAGGAGTATGCAAGTGTCTGTTTTGCGGAAGCCTGAGGGGAAAGAATGGATATACATTTTTCTGGTGGCCGTAGCTTACTTTTCGGCACTTATCTATGTTTATTTAAATGATCTTTCTTTTGCGGCACTTTTCAAGTACGGCCTGCTGCAGCCGCCGGGTATTACGGGAGAAGAAGCACGTTTTGCGGAGATACAAACGCCTCTTTCCTGGAATATTCCACTGGTCCTGGGCTATATCTATCTCAAAGGTTCTGCCGTGCTGGTGGAGTTATTCCAATACTGGATTATTGGCATGCTCCTGGCAGGGGTCCTGGTGGCCTTTGTTCCCTGGGAGAAAGTTAAACAGAAAATGGGTTTCGGAGGGCTCAAGGCAAATTTCCTTGCCGCTGTAGCAGGGGCAGTCATCCCCATCTGTTCCTGTGGTATCCTGCCGGTCCTGGCCGGTATGGTAAAAGCAGGTATCCCCTTGGGCCCAACCATGTCCTTTCTCATTGCCGCTCCCATGATCAACATTCCCGCTGTTTTTATTACGGTTACCATGCTTGGCGTTCCCCTGGCCATCGGCCGTATACTGGGCACATTTTTTATCGCCCTGACTGTGGGCATGATCCTTTCCTATATGCAGCTGAAGAAGCGATTTATGCGCCGCTTTATTAAGATAGGGATCACCCAGGCACTTCCTCCGGAGCTGCAACAGCTTGCCTTTCAGGTGGCCATGAAGCTTTCCGGAGATTCGCCTCGTAAAACGACAGAGGAACTTGCACCTGGTGAGGAAGAAAAGCTTATGCATCTTGGTGAGGCGGGAGTTCTTGACCGGGACGAAAAAGGCCGCTGGTTTCTGCCACCTGCAGCTGCTGAAGCAAGTACAAGTGGGACTGCTGCCTGTTTTGTGCTGCCGGAAGGATCGGGCCAGGATAGTTTCAGGGAAAAAGCGTTTAAAGCTTTGCAGACGGGTTGGGACTTTTTCCTGCAACTAAATTTTTATCTGCTGCTGGCGGTGCTTATTGCCGGAGGTATTAAGGTGCTCATCCCGACGGAGGTGGTGGTGAACCTGGTAGGGGGGCAGCAGATGGAATCTGTGCTCATAGCTTCTGTAATTGCTGTTTTGGCCTATGTATGTACCTATGTTGAGGTTCCCACGGCGCTGGCTCTGGTCCAGAAGGGTATGGGTGGAGGTGCCACCCTGGCCTACCTGCTGGGTGGACCGGGGCTTTCGCTGCCTGCTATCGCCATGCTCTCCGGGGTTTTCCGCAAGAAAGTGATTATCTTGTATGTATCAGTAAGCTTTATCGGTTGTGTTTTAGCTGGCATATTATTTAATATCTTTAGAGGAGGTTTGTAAAATGAGTATTGAAAAGAAAACACTGCAGATCAAGATTTACATGCTGCCCCTGGAATACCCCTGCGGGCCTGAGTCTTCCTGCTGTGGTCCCGTGGGACAGAGCCAGGAGGAGGTGGAAGCTCTAAAAAAGGCTATGGAGGCTGAGTTGTCGGGGGCTGAGGTTGAGGTGATCGATGCCGGAGATAGAAAAATTGTGGAGGAGCAGACCGAAGGTGGGGCAGTAAAGCAGCTCCTTTCTTCCTTCGGCGCCCAGGCGCTACCTATTATAGCGCTAAATGGCGAGGTGGCCTGCATGGGCAGTCTCAGCTCCCAGGAGGCGGTTGTGGCTATTAGAGAAAAATTGAATTAAAATAGTAAAAGGGAGGAATTGCAAGATGCCTGTTTACGAGTATGTATGCCTAGATTGCCAGAAAAAAACGGAAGTGCAGGCAAGCCTGAAGGAGAAGGAAATGGGTCTTAAACCGGTCTGCACATTTTGTGGGAGCAAGAAAATGATCCAGTTCTTTGGAAGCATGAATGTTATTAACCAGAACTCTCCTGCAGGTGGTTGCTGCGGTCCGCAAACCGACCCCGGCAGCTGCTGTTAGATTTTACTGCAAAGTAGCGTCAGGCACTAAAGCAAGGGGGAACCAGTATATGTAAGAGGCACTAGATTATATGAAATCACCCTTGCTAGAACCGTTAACGGCACAATATTTTCGTGAAAGAGAGGTATGAAAAGTGAAAAAGGCAATTATCTACTCTAAAGAAGGTTGTCCTTATGTCGCCAAGCTTATCGGTGAACTTCAAGAAAGAGGAGTCGACTATGAGGAGATCAACCTTACTTTTGACCGGGAGGCGCTCAAGGAAGTAAAGGAAAAATACGGGGCAGACCGGGTCCCTGTCCTGGTAGAGGGCGATAAAGTCACCATCGGTTACCACGGGGGCATGGGGTGAGCTATTTAATTATTTACCGGCCGGGAGCCGGAATAAACAGCAATAAGAGAGGAGGATGAATTTCATGGAAAAGGTAGCAAAATTAAAAGCTGAGTTTGACAGCTGCACAAATGAGGAAAAGATGCATTTTATTAAGGCTATTATGCCGGAACTATGCGAGGTTTTCATGGAAAACCAGGAGGAGTTCATGCAAGAGATGATGCCTTTATGTAAGAAGGCGATGAACTCAGGAAAAATGGACATGAATAAAATGATGGGGATGTTTATGGGCGGGATGAAAGATAAGGAATAATACCCTTAACAATAAATATAGAAAGGAGTATGCTGATATGTTCGAAAAAGTAGTATTGGCGACCGATTTTTCTCCGGGAGCGCAAAAATTGCTGAACTGCCTGGGTGAATTTAAATTACTCGGAACAAAAGAAGTCATTCTAACCTGGGTCATGGAGATCCGCATTTCAGGTGGCCCCAGCGGGAAATTACAAGAAGAACATAAGAAAGTACTTGAAGAAAGAGCAAGAGAAATTGAGGAAATGGGGTTTAAGGTAAGCATGGAAGCTCCCATCGGGTTTCCCGCCCAGGAAATCAATGAAGTCGCTGCAAAACACGACGCTTCGCTGATCATAATCGGGTCCCGCGGCAAAAATATGATTCGAGATTTTTTCCTGGGCAGCACAGCATCCGCCTTAATAAGGCAGACAACCACCCCAATATTTATTGAGCGTATAGAACTCGTTGAAAGCAGTGGGAAAAAGGACCTGCAGCTGGTTTGTGAGCGAAAATTTGAGTCGGTTCTGATGCCAACCGATTTTTCACCCTCTGCTGTAAAGGCCGAAAAGATTGTCCTTGAGCTGGCTGAACATGCAGGAAAGATAGTTTTTGTTTCGGTAATCGACGAAGGTGAAAGCGAAGAAGATATCGCAGCACTTAAGGATAAGGCATCGGAACATCTTGCAAAACTGGAGGAAAGCTGCAAGTTGGCGTGTCCGCAAGTGAAGGTGAGAATAGAAGCGGGCATTCCGTCGGAACATATTAAAAACATTGCGAAGGAAGAAGATACGACCATGATTGTTCTGGGCATGCGTGGAAAAGGGGACGTGGAAGGCCTGGTGTTAGGCAGTACAGCTGAAAACGTTGCCCGCACGTCTAAACGACCTGTCTTACTTGTTCCCGCTGCAAAACAATAAGTAGTTCGCCATCAAAATATAGTAATTGACATATGTCTAAAGATGCGCGAAGATCAAAAAATGTGCCGCCAAGCAGACTCGAAGTTATTGATAAACAACCGGAAAATTTACAGCGAGCAGCAGAAGTGACCAGGGTGTAGGCTCTGGTTATTTCTGTTTTTAGTAGAGGCAAAATAGGTTTTGCCAAGGCCCAAATATATCTGCCTGATGGTCACTGAGGGCTATTCAAAATTATTGCGTCGGATAATGTATATGCAACCAATCTAGCCACATTAATATTTTTTTACGAAGCAGGATTACCATAAAACATATCTTTCGCACCCTAAATCTTAAAAAACCGTAATTTTAAAACCCAGCAATTGACAGCGGGCTGTATTTATGGGATCGTGGCTCTGTGAAAATATTCCTCTCAAAACCGAGCATGTTCAAGGCCCTTTTGAGCTTCAGGTATCTTTCCGGCAGGAAACGTTTTACACTGTTTCCTTCCTTGATATACACGATCTTTACCGGGTTGAACAGTTCCAAAAGCTTGTTGCCTGTAGGCTCAAAACTTTTCTTATCACCAGTAAGCTTAAGGGGTTCATCTTCTTCTTTCAGAGCCAGGCGCACGCTTCTTTGCAAAATAATATATACAGCCAGAGCCATCAGGATCACATAGCTTAACGCTTCTAATCGCTCTTTTTTACGTAGCCATAGAGGACCCACGTAAAGGGGTGTTTGACAAACTTGAAACGATTTTCGACCACAGCCTGTTCCTTATATTCTTTTAATATTTCAACAGCGCTGTAATCGTGGAAGATATTGCTGAACAGAACAAAACAGCTTAACTGTTCCTTTCTCTGTCATAAGCCTTTTCATCAAGATCGCCGTAACCGTACAATAATACCTTATCTGGAATTTGCGATAAGGGTTTTTTTACGCTTACGATCCTACGGCTTTCATGCTTTTCAAAAACATAGTGAAAAAACCAAGGAACTCGCCCGGGCCAGATTGGCTACGGGCGAATCTCTTTCCAGCATGGCTACGAACAGCCTGGCCAGTTGACTGAAAGGGATGCCTACCCAAGGCAGGAGCTTTACGCCTTATTATACTCGCAACTTAAACTTTCCCTAGACGGTTGATTCCTATAATTATGACAGATTTGTTATTGTTGCCGGAAATTATTGCAGGAATTTTGCGACATGTCGTTGAACCTGTAAATGCCAGTATTAGAGAATGCTAAGTACCTGTGGAGTCTTTCTCATGCACAACAAGGATGACATTTTACTTTGCGA
>CAZMLU010000071.1:0-7457 GCA_964567295.1 uncultured Desulfovibrionaceae bacterium | reverse complement strand
GAAGCGCCGCATGAAGCAGAAGTCGTAGAAATAACATTTAAAAAAGGGATACCGATTGGAATTAACGGTGTATCTATGGAAAGTGTCCCGTTGTTGGAAAAACTGAACGAAATAGCAGGAAGAAACGCCGTGGGTAGGGTTGATATAGTGGAAAATCGGTTGGTAGGAATGAAATCCAGGGGAGTCTACGAGACCCCGGGCGGAACGCTGCTGTATTATGCTCATAAAGAACTCGAGCAGCTAACCCTGGACCGGGAAACTATGCATTTTAAAGAGATGCTCTCCGTTAAATATGCAGAGTTGGTGTACAACGGGCAGTGGTACCTCCCCTTGCGGAAAGCTTTGGATGCTTTTTTCGACAGCACCCAGGAGAAGGTCAGCGGAGAGATCAAGCTGAAGCTTTATAAAGGAAATATTAGCGTTCTGAGCCGGCTATCCCCACATACTCTTTATCACCCCCAGTTGGCCACCTTTGAAGAAGATGAATTGTATGATCAGAAAGACGCCGAAGGGTTCATCAACCTTTTCGGGCTTCCCCTGAAGGTGGAAGGACTGCTCAGGGGAACCTGGAAAAACGAGGTATCAGAAAAGAAATGAGCTCCAGAAAGCGGGAAGAAAAAAATACTAGCCCCTGGGGAGGAAGGTTCCAGGAGTCTCTGGACAAAAAAGCGGAAGCTTTTACCGCTTCTTTATCCTTTGATCGCCGCCTGGTTGCGGAAGATATTCAAGGAAGCAAAATTCACTGCCGCATGCTGGTTAAAACGGGAATTATTTCCACCCAGGAGGGGGATCTTATTCTAAAAGGCCTGGAGGAAATCGAGCAAGAATTGTCCAGGGGCGAATTTACCCCGGACCCTGCCTTGGAAGATATACACATGAATATTGAAAAAAAATTGATAGATAAGATTGGACCGGTCGGGGGAAAGTTGCATACCGGACGCAGCCGTAATGACCAGGTGGCGCTGGATATGCATCTTTTTGTTAAAAGGGAGATCATTGAAGTAGAAAAGTTGCTTCATGCTTTGCAGAAAACCATCTTAACAGTGGCGCGTGCACAGCGGGAAGTAATAATGCCTGGATATACTCACCTGCAGAGAGCGCAACCCGTTCTTTTTTCTCATCACCTCTTGGCCTATTTTTGGATGTTGCAGAGGGACAGGGAGCGTTTTATTGACTCCTACCAGAGAGCAGACCTTATGCCTTTGGGCGCAGGAGCTATTAGCGGAACCAGTTTTCCCATTGACCGGGAATATTTATGCAGTGAGCTGGATTTCAAAAAAATGTACGAAAACAGCATGGATGCCGTCAGCGACCGTGATTTTGTTTTGGAATTTTTGAGTGATTCTGCCTTTCTGATGATGCACTTGAGCCGCCTTAGCGAAGAACTGGTGCTGTGGTCTTCCCAGGAGTTTTCTTTTGTGGAGTTGGGAGACGCTTTTTCTACGGGAAGCAGCATGATGCCTCAGAAAAAAAACCCCGATGTCCCTGAGCTGGTCCGGGCCAAAACAGGCCGGGTTTATGGTAATCTGCTTTCTTTGTTGACGGTTTTGAAAGGGCTCCCCCTTACTTATAACAAGGATATGCAGGAAGACAAGGAACCCCTTTTTGACACCGTGGATACCGTGAAGGACGTTCTAAGCCTATATAATGAGCTTCTAAGGGATATAAAGCTGCATAAAGATAAACTGCAGAATGCTGTGAAGGGAGATTACGCTACTGCCACAGAACTGGCAGATTACTTGGCCCTGCGTGGTGTTCCCTTTCGTGAGGCGCACCATACTGTGGGGAAACTGGTGCGCTACTGCCTGGATAGAGAGATGTGGCTGACTGAACTTTCACCGGAAGAAGCAGGAGCTTTTCACCCCCTGCTGGGAGAGGCAGAAGCGCTGGAAAATATTAAGCCGGAAGAAGCCATAAAGGGTAAGAACAGCCGTGGGGGCACCTCGCCGCAAGCTCTGGAAAAACAGATGGACCGGGCTGTCAGGGTCCTGGAGTACAGGTTGCAAAAATAAAAAACGAGTAAATAATGGGGATATTTCCCGGGCAACATTGTATTATGGTGCTGCTTTCAAGAATTACTAATTTCTTTTTTATACTTGTGGTAGCCAAAAAGACTGCTCCGGTTTTTTGCGGATTGAGAGGTGTGTAATGAAAGATAAAAAAGGTATTATATTAGTTTATACCGGTAAAGGTAAAGGAAAAACTACTGCAGCATTGGGGCTTGCGCTGCGGGCCATAGGCCACGGGGCACAGGTGTTCATGGTCCAATTTCGCAAAAGCAACCCCAATTATGGAGAGATACAGGCTATCAGGAATTATTTGCCCGCATTTACTTTTTTCCAGGCTGGCAAGAGCAAGATGTATGAAGGGTACCTGAAAGAGGATGAGCGGCAGATTACAGTAGATGGTTTCCTGCTCGGCAAAGAAGCCCTGCTAAGTGAAAAATTTGACCTTGTTATCTTTGACGAACTCAATATTGTCCTGGACAAAGGGCTGCTTGCCAAGGAGGAAGTTTTAGAGATGCTGGCCAAGCGCCCTCCATGGGTAGATATTGTCCTAACCGGACGGAATGCGCCTCCGGAAATTATAGAAGCTGCGGACATGGCCAGTGAAATTAAAGAAATCAAGCATCACTACAAAACCGGGACAAAGGCCAGGGCCGGCATGGAGTTTTAATTGTTGTGTGTTTTTGTTTTCAACAAGAGAATATTTAAAGAAGGATGGAGTGCTATGACTGATTTGCTGGGGAACCGGATCAGGAATTTTCGTTCTGAGAGAGGCCTGACCTTGAGCCAGCTGGCAGAGATGAGTGGGGTTTCAGCTTCTTATTTAAGCACTATAGAGCGGGGCCTAAAAAAACCCTCTGTTCCGGCATTAAAACAGATAAGCGAATCTCTTAATGTTTCTCCTGCCCTGCTGGTCAGGGATGAGGAAGAAAAATTTACCGGGGAAAAGCTCTCCTTCCTGAGGCAGGGCCGAGGGCTATCTGTTGAAGAGCTGGCCGAACTCAGCGAGCTGCCGTCAGTGCTTATCGAGAAATTTGAAGAAGGAGAAACTCAACCAGATTACGAACAGCTGGAAACGCTTGCTGCTGCATTGAACTTAACTATCAGCTGTTTTGTGGAAAAGAATTATTATAAGACAAATATCGGCACCAGACTTAAACAGCTAAGGGAATCTCAAAGTCTTACTGCTGCATTTCTTGCGGAAAAGGCGGGGGTCTCTGTGGGGCTAATCAGCCAGATCGAAAGTAATTATACTATTCCCTCACTGGATACTTTGGAACGTCTTGCTGAAGTACTGGGAAGTACGCTGCATTATTTTCTGCTGGAGCACGAAGAGGTGGAAAATTTCATCAATATGCTGGGCCCAGATCTTATAGATATTTTAAGTGACCACAAGGTGCAGGTCGTGCTTCGTTCTATCAGGGACTTTAATGCTGCCGAGATCCGCTATGTTTTAAATTATTTGCAGTTTTTTAAGAAAAATAAAAAAATATTATCTTGCTCTGAGTAATTAAAGTAGTATATAATTATGAAAAAGAGACCTTTCCTCAAAAGAAGCGCATGCATTTACTAAAAATTACAAGAATATTTTGGAAAAAGGATGCACTTTACTGTTGTCCTATAAGGGGGATGGAGTTGTGCAGGAGAAGCGGGACAGGGTATTATTTGAACAGTTAAAAGTGGGTATTATTTCATTTGATGAAGAAGCAGTGGTCAGGACAGCGAAGGCTGTTGTTGAAGAAAGGATCAATGCCTTGAAGGCAATCATGGAGGGGCTTGTACCGGGTATGGAACACGTGGCAGACCTTTATGAAAGGCAGGAATATTTTATACCGGAACTTTTAATGTGTACAGAAGCTCTTTATGCAGGATTAAATATTTTAAGGCCTCACGTCACTAAATATGATTTAAATATAAAAGGAGTTGTAGTAATTGGTGTTGTGCAAGGCGATGTGCATGACATCGGTAAAAATATTATTAAGGTAATGTTTGAAGTGGTTGGTTTTGAAATACATGATTTAGGAAGAGACGTGCCGTTAGAGCAGTTTGTAAAAAAACAGCTTGACACCAATGCAGATCTTGTCTGCCTCTCTGCCATGATGACTACGACTATGGTGGAAATGAGAGAGATAATTGCCAGTGTGAAGGAAAGGAATCCAAACGCTAGAATAATTATTGGTGGGGCTCCTGTTACCGGGGAAATTGCCCAGCAATATGGTGCAGATGGGTTTGCACCTGATGCCAGCAATGCCCTGAAAAATGCCATTCAAATGCTAGGAGTGTTAAAAAAAGTCTACGATGAGTCTATTACTGATTCCATATTTAAATAATTTTTGGGGTGAGCAAAGATGACAATTTATGAGACATTGTTACAAATGGCCCTGCAAGATGGGGCTGAAAGAGCAGTTCTGATTGAAACAGAGCAAGTAGTGGTAGATGATCGAGTGCGCCTGAAATGTCGGGTGCCAATCTGCAGGGAATACAACCACTGCCTGATGTGCCCCCCCAATACCCTGGCGGTAAGCGAGTTTAGGGGTTTTTTGGGCCAGTATAACCGAGCCTTACTGGTTCAAGTAAGGGCCGGTGGTAGTAGTGAAGATGATGTTATTCAGGCAGAGTTAAAGGTGCAGAATTTAATAACCGCTTTGGAGAAAAAGGCACTTATGGCTGGTTGTTATTTTGCGGCGGGCTTTGGAGCTGCCCATTGCCGTCTCTGTCCTGAATGCGTCGGTGTAAATTCGGGTGAAAGGTGCCGCTATCCGTTCCAGGCGCGTCCCAGTATGGAAGGGGTGGGTATAGATATTTATAAAACCTGTGAAAATGCAGGGGTTCCAGTTAACCTGTTAGATCCTGACGCCCTCTTTTTTGCCGGTCTTTTGCTACTGGATTAAGTGGAGAAATGAAAGGATTTCTTTTGGAGGTGGTTTTTCTGTCAGCAGAAAAAAAGAAAGTAGATAGAGCAGTGCTGAATGCTCAACAGGAGCACTGGGAAAACACCTTTTCTCTTAAGCCGGATATGTTCGGTGAAGAACCCAGTTTTGCCGCCGTTAGGGCTGCTGAAATATTCTCCAGCGAAGGTAAGAAAAAGATACTGGAACTGGGTTGTGGACAGGGAAGGGATACCCTGTATTTCGCTAGCCAAGGTTTTGAGGTGTGCGCTCTTGACTATAGCGAGGCTGCCGTTAAGGCAGTAGAGCAAAAATGCAGAACATGGGATCTAAATTCCGCTATCAAAACCATCTGCCACGACCTTAAAAAGAAGCTACCATTCCAGGACCATTTTTTTGATGGCTGCTATTCCCATATGCTTTACTGTATGGCTTTTACAACAGATGAACTGAAATTTTTAAACGGGGAGATCCGAAGGGTTCTAAAGCCGGGCGGGTTAAATGTTTATACGGTAAGGCATACAGGGGATGCTCATTACAAAGAGGGTATCCACCGGGGTGAGGATATGTACGAAAAGGGCGGGTTTATTGTCCATTTTTTCAATACAGAAAAAATATACAATCTGGCAGATGGATTTGAAGTGATAGGGATTGAAGAATTTGAAGAAGGGGGTTTGCCACGGAAACTATTCCAGGTTTTCTATAGTAAAAAATAGGTCCTACAGATGCTTATCAGAAATTGGCATGGAATCTGCCGGTTTCATTCTTGGATAATTAGCATGTTCGCATTGTAGAGTATTGTAGAGTATTGTAGAAAATTATAAGATTTTTATAAACATTTATGCTTGACAAAAAATTCAGGCTTTGGTATTATAGCAGCAATAAGCCTAAAACCCCATGGTCCTATCAGGAATTGCCAATTCCAATTTTAAAGAACCTCAATAATTAGATTAAAAAATCTTATTTTTATAATAAATTTTCCATTAGTTAAATAGAAGAAACGAAGTTTTTTTATAAATCATTTTAGTACCAGTAAAAAAGGTTTTCAGTATTTTTTTAATATGAATTTTAGTAGTAGTTAATAATAATTTACTCGCCTTTTATTTTTTGTGAATTTATTAAAATTGTATGTACTATGGCCTATTTAAGGTCGAATAAATGAAAAAGGAGGAGTAGAAAGGATGTCTGAAGAAAGGCCAAAGGAATTATTTGAGCTGTTGAAACAGGGTGTGATTGATTTTGATGAGGACCAGGTGGTAGATGCGGCAAATGCGGTGGTTGAAGAGGATATTGATGCGGTAAAGGCTGTTTTTGAAGGTTTGGTAGCGGGAATGGAGCATGTGGGGGAATTATATGAGCAGCAGGAATATTTTGTTCCAGAGTTGCTAATGTGTGCTGATGCCATGTATGCCGGGCTGCATATCCTGAGGCCTTACATGGAGGGCAGAGATCTAGGGATTACCGGTGTAGTAATTATGGGAGTTGTGCAGGGTGATGTTCATGATATCGGAAAAAATATCGTCAAGATGATGTTTGATGTTTCCGGATTTGAGGTGCATGACCTGGGACGAGATGTTCCCCTGGAGACTTTTGTAGAAGAACAGCTCCGCACTGATGCAGATCTGGTTGCTCTGTCTGCAATGATGACAACCACCATGGTAGGGATGAAAGATATTATTGCCAGGATTAAGGAAAAAAATCCCAAGGCCAGGATCATGATCGGCGGAGCACCAGTAACGGAAGAGATCGCAGACAAGTTTGGAGCTGATGGGTTTGCTGAAGATGCCAGCAACGCCCTTAAAGATGCCATTAATATGCTCACTACTTTGAAAAAAATTCAAGAAGAAGAAGAATATGGAACATCGTAAAAAAGGAAATAGTTCATTTAAGGAGGAAATACGATGGGGCATACGGTTATTTTTCAACCTTCCGGTCGCCGAGGGGAAGTAGAAAACAGCAAGACGCTATTAGAGGCTGCCCGTGAACTTGGCGTAGATATAGAATCCCCCTGTGGAGCAGCAAAAGTGTGCGGCAAATGTAAGGTCCAGGTTCAGGAAGGATTCTTTGAAAAATTTGGTATCGAATCCAAAACGAGCAATCTTTCCCCTCTTATTGAAGAGGAGAGAGATGAGCTGGCAGTATCAGAGATAGACAATAATTATCGACTGGCTTGCTGTACGACGGTAGAGGGTAATGTCCTGGTTTTCGTTCCGGAAGAGTCCAGGGGTGCGCAGCAGGTTATTCTGGAAACAGGAAGGGAAAGAGAGCTATCCATTGATCCCACTGTGCAAAATTATTATATTGAGCTGACCCCAGCAACTCTTGATGACCAGACTGATGACTACATGCGCATTAGAAATGCATTGATGGAGAAATACGAACTTGCCAATTTACAGCACATTGATTATCCCGTGGCCATAGACGTACAGGAAATCGTCCGCTCCAGTGATTGGAAAGTTACGGTAAGTGTTTGGAATGATAAGGAGATTATTAAAGTATCTCCCGGCTTGGTAGAAGATCCCTGGGGCATTGCCATTGATATTGGAAGCACCACTGTAGCAGC
>CAZMLU010000070.1:0-7537 GCA_964567295.1 uncultured Desulfovibrionaceae bacterium | reverse complement strand
CTATGCTGCGGCTTTCAGCAATGGTGATGTGGATAGGTTTCGGTGCTGTTTGTTTCGTCAGTGTTTATAACCGTTTGGGAGGCGTGGAGTTTGTTAGAAGCTCTATGTTGGCTATCCCTGTAGAACCATGGGTTCTTCTTGTGGGAATGATGGCCATTGTGCTTTTTTTAGGAATGATCATAGAATGGGTAGGCATAATCATGCTCACCGTTCCTATCTTTGTGCCTGTTGCGGTCGGGTTGGGCTTTGATCCTTTATGGTTCGCGATCTTGGTATGCGTAAATTTACAGATGGATGTGCTGACACCGCCTTTTGGTTTCGCTCTTTTTTACATGAAAGGGGTGGCTCCGAAGGATGTGTCCACATGGGATATATATAAAGCTTCTCTTCCCTTTGTAGGTCTACAGCTTACGGGATTAATATTGTGCATGGTCTTTCCACAGATAGTTCTTTTCCTGCCGAACTTGATACATTGAGCTGGCTTGATAGTATATTGTAGGCTAAAATGCTGGTTAATAAGCGGTGCGACTCGTGCCTGTAAAGCATGGGAAGCACCGTTTGTTTATGCCTTGGCATAGACATATCTATTATTTTTAAGCGCTAATAATAAATTGACAAAGCGTTGTATCAATTGGTATATTAATTGTGAGATCTTGTAAAAAATGTTTACGATTTGAGAATAAGACAGTAAACAGGATATCATTTGTGAGAATGTGAGGGTTCTATTTTGACTGGACGCAGGAGCGAATTGATAACTTTGTGGAAACATTCCAGTGATGCTTTTTTAATCCTGGACAATAAAGCGGGAATACTTTATGCTAATCCTGTTTTGGAACAGGTATCTGGCTTGGATATGAAAATGCATGTTGGAAGAAGTATTGGAGATCTTTTAGGGGATGGTTTAATAAGCAACCCCGCTTCTCTAAAGGCCATACGACACAGAGAAACAGTGACTACCGAAGTAAAAACTTCTGCTGGAAAAAAACTATTAAGCACTGCGACTCCAGTTATGGATGCTGTTGGAAATATTCACCGTGTTGTCTGTAATCTCCGAAGTATGTCCATTATTCCTCTTTCAAAAAGTTCCGGGAATAATGGTTGCGTTTACGGAGATAAGCTTGATTCTTTTTCTTGTAACATTGAGGATATTGATAATTCAAAATATGAAATTGTTTATAAAAGTAATAAAATGGCCTCTGTAGTAGAAATGGCTTACCAGTTAAGCCATGTGAATTCTGCCGTGCTTGTATTGGGTGAAACAGGCGTTGGCAAAGAGCTTATCGCACGTCTCATCCACCATCACAGCGCACAAGAAAAAAATGGAAAATTTGTAAAAATTAATTGTGCTGCTATTCCTGAGAATCTGGTCGAATCTGAGTTGTTCGGCTATGAAGCGGGCTCTTTTACTGGTGCTCTTAAAAGCGGAAAACCGGGCTATATCGAACTGGCAAAAGGGGGGACATTATTTCTTGACGAAATTGCTGAACTTCCTTTGGGGGTTCAAGCTAAATTGTTAGGAGTCCTCCAGGACAAGGAATTTTTTAAAGTGGGAAGCGTAAGGCCGACTTCTGTTGATTTAAGAATTATCGCAGCGACAAATCAGGATTTAGTAAAGATGGTAGAGATGAAGAAGTTCCGACAGGACCTGTTTTACCGTTTAAACGTAGTCCCGATAAATGTCCCACCCTTAAGAGATCGCAGGCAAGATATACCTGCCCTGGTATCACATTATAATAGAAAAATTGGAGAAAAATTCGGGATTAACAAAGAGATAGACTCTGAAGTTATTGATTGCCTGTATTGGAATAACTGGCCGGGTAATGTAAGAGAGTTAGAAAGCTTATTAGAAAGGCTTCTAATTACTATTCCTCAACGTAAAATTACTTTATCGTGCCTTCCGGAGCTATACTCCGCTTCTGTAAATGATAACCCAAAGACACTAAAGGACAATGTAGAAAAATTTGAGCTGGAACTTATTAAAGAGGCTTTAAATCAATATGGCAGTAATACTGAAGCTGCAAAAAACCTCGGAATAAGTGTTTCAAGCCTGTTCAGGAAGATGAAAAAGTTGGAAGATTGTAAAGGATGATTGTACACTGTTTTAAATAATGACGCTTTGTCATACTATTGTTCGAATGTGACAAAAATTACAAATCGCTCTTCCAAAAATAGTAGTGCCTGGAATTACGTATAATTCCAGGCTTAAGTGTATCTGCTTTTTTATTTTTTTAAATGACTTGCCAAATTTGGAATGTACTATTATCTAAGGGTCGCCTTGGTTGCGAAATTTTCCTATTTGAAAGTTGGCATGTATGTTGCATTATAATAAGTAATGATGAGGATGAGTGTCAGATATAGCTCTTTGCTAACATGATTAAAAAAAGGGGGGGGGAACTAAAATGCCTCTACACCCAGAAGTGGAAGCTTTTCTGAAAGCTCTACATAAAGCTGGCGCTATGAACATGGAGACGGTTACCCCGGATGAAATGCGTGGCCTCTTTGAAAAAATGCCTCTAAATTACAAAGATGCACCAACAGAATTCTTGGAAGTTCATGAAAAAAATATACCCGGTCCGCTAAGAGAAATTACCCTTTGGATATATAAGCCTCCCGGTAACGGATCTTTTCCCGTGCTTTGCTATTTCCATGGTGGAGGATTTGTGTGTGGCAACCTTAAAACGCACGATCCAGTATGCCGTTTACTGGCGCTTCAAACCCCATGCATTGTAGTTGCCGTGGAGTACAGCCTGGCTCCAGAATATAAATTTCCTGTGGCGCCGGAAGATTGCTATGCTGCTATAGAATGGGTATCTCAAAATGCGGAGATTTTATATGGTGACAAGGAACGGGTTACGGTAGGAGGTGACAGCGCCGGTGGGAATTTGGCTGCAGTTGTGTCCTTGATGGCCAGAGATAGAAATGGTCCTTCCCTCAACAGTCAACTTCTTGTTCATCCTGTTACCATTATGATTTCCTCTACGCACTCTTACGAAGAGTACGGTGAAGTTTACTTTATAACTAAAGAAATGATTGCCTGGTTTAATGATCATTATCTTGAGGGGCAGGATGATAAAAATCACCCTTACGCATCTCCCCTTTTGGCGAGTGATTTGGGCAACCTTCCTCCGGCCTTTATTCTAACGGGGGAATATGACCCGCTAAGAGATGAAGGGGAAATTTATGCAACAAGGTTGCAACAGGCGGGTAATAACGCCGTATTGTTTCGGGTTATGGGTCACGTGCACCCCTTTTTTCTGCCCGGGTTTACTGCAGGAAAGCTGGCCATCTCTACTTCTGCTGCTGCTTTGCGGATGGCTTTTACTAGGTGATAAGACGAAGTTGGTTTAGTTGAAAATTGATGGGACAGTTGTTTTTTGTTTAGAAATTGATTAAAGGAAATTAGTGTTGATATGTCGAATTTTAAAAGCAAGTGAGGCTGTAGGCTGTAACGAAAACAAACGGTTGGTTATTTTAGGAGATTAATTTTACGAAGGAGGAAGCAAAACATGTTATCAGGCATTTCTACAATCGACGAACTTTTTAAAAACACGGTTGCGCAGAATGCTGACCAAACTGCATTAATATTTCAAGAGGAGAAGTATACTTTTGCTGATCTGGACAACCTGGTAGAAAAGCTTGCCTCATTTCTTTTTAATGAGGGAGTACGAAAGCAGGAGAAGGCGATTATCTATCTGCCTCACATGCCACAGTGGGTTGCTATCTGGCTCTCCTTGCAGAGAATAGGTGCTATAGCAATTCCGGTTACCCATTTTTACGGGGAAGATGAACTGGGTTATATTGCAGCGGACAGTGGAGCAGAAACCATTTTTTGTGCCGATACAAACTTGCCACAAGTGCGGAAGGTAGCAAACAACCACCCATTTAAAAGAATTGTGGTAATTAAGAGAGACCCCTCCGGCCCGGAGCCTTCAGGGGAAAAAGGTGAGGGATTATTCTCTTTTGAAAGCATTGCACAAAACAGTTTTCCACCCCTGCCCCAAATCGAACTTAACGGCAAAAATATTGCCGAGTTTCTCTATACCGGAGGCACCACCGGCCTTCCCAAGGGCGTGCCCATCCCGGGCATCCTCTTTTTAGAAGCTATTACCGTTAAAAGAGACGAAATTAAACCCTTGATACCCAGGGGTAAAGGAATTGCCCTCCAGGGCGCTCCGCTCAACCATATCTTGGGCCAGGAATTGGGCTTAGGCTCACTTCTTGTCGGTGATACCTTAATATTGTTGGCCAAAATGGACCTGGAAAGTATATTTGCCAACATCGAGAAGCACAATGTAAATATCTTTTTTGGTACCCCGACCCTCTGCAGGATGATACTGGAACACAAGAGTTTGGATAATTATAACCTTGATTCCTTAACCTATGTTTTTACCGCAGGAGAAGCTCTTCCCCCGGAAATAGCCCGTAAGTGGAAGGAAAAGTTTGGCAAGCCTCTTTACCATGGTTACGGTGCCACAGAAACATGTGGAGGCATTACAGGGGTAAGCACGGTGGAGCCTTTCCCTGACGGCACACTGGGGAAAGTGGTGCCCACCAAAAAAATTAAGGTTGTTAATCCTGACACCCTCGAACCTGTTGCTACAAATGAGCCAGGCGAAGTGTTGGTTCATTCAGAAAACATGGTTACCAGTTACTGGAATAAACCTGAAGAGACGTCTATTCACTTTGTCGAGCTTGACGGACGTTTATGGTACAGGACGGGAGATATAGTCCGCATGGATGATGAAGGCTGGCTTTTTTTCGTGGACCGTTCTGCAGATCTTATCAAGCATAAAGGCTATAGAGTGGCAGCCACCAAGGTAGAATCGGTGCTATACAAACATGATTCGGTCAGTGAGTGCTGTGTGGTAGGAGTTCCTGACGCGGATGTGGGAGAGAAAGTGAAGGCTCGTATAATATTAAGAGATAAAAGCAAAGAGATAACTGCTGAAGAATTGATAAATTGGTGCAGTCGGGGTCTGGCCAGCTATGAAATTCCCGGTGAAATTGAGTTTTGTGAGGAGCTACCCAAGTCACCGGTAGGAAAAATATTAAGAAGAATAGTGAGGGAGGAGGAAAGACAGAAAATATAGGCCGGATAGATAGTAGAAATATTTCATCTATTAACGATGAGGAGGAGGTGATAAGGCCAGGTATAGGGTAAATTGTAGCCTTGTGAAGATTTGTGGAAAAGGGTTGTTTGAAAGAAATAATTTGAAGGGGGTAAAAAAAGTGTCACGTATATTTCGTATTTCGAATCGGAATTTTATGGTTTGTTTGGCAGTTTTGGTGTTCTTAACGATGATTTTAGCTGTTGGTTGTGCTCCGGATGAGCCAGTAGAAGAACCTGTGGATGAGCCAGCTGAGGAGCCTGCAGAGGATCCGGCAGAAACAGTGGAGCTGGTGTTGTGTCACTTCATGTCGCCTATGCATCCTTTACATGTAAATGTACTCGAACCTTTTGCAGAAGATGTAAAAGAAAAAACCGATGGAAGAGTGGAGATTTATAATTATCCGGCGAATGAACTAGTAGCGGCTGGTGATAATTTTAGCGCAACTTTGGAAGGTGTTATTGACATTGGGTTTGTTTTACCTGCCTACACTCCCGGCAGGTTTCCGATGACAGAATTCCTGGAATACCCATTCATGTTTTCTTCTGCCTTACAGGCCAATCTTACAGCCGGGGAATTAATGGAAACCAATCCCGCTTTGCGTGAGAAAGAATATGCTGAGGTGGAAGTTTTATGGTGGGGAACTACAGATCTGGGACACTTTTTGATGACGGAACCCGTTGAAACAATGGAAGACCTCCAGGGTTTGGAGATACGTTCACCCGGCCCCGTGTATAACGATATCCTTGAAGAGTTAGGTGCTACTCCGGTAACAATGCCTGTACCGGAAGTTTATGATGCCATTGACCGTGGGATTGTGGATGGAACATTGCTGCCGTATTCTACACTTTACTCTTTCAGCCTTGATGAAGTAGTAGATCATGTTCTTGAACTTGATATGTATGCGACACCGCTGCATATGGTAGCAAACAAAGATGCATGGGCTCAAATATCTCCCGGGGACCAAGAGATCATTAGAGAACTGCTGGATGAATTTCCCAGGAAAATTGGCGAACAATACGTAGAAGAAGCAGAAGAAGGGAAAGAACTGGCGGAAGAAGCAGGAATAACTATAACAGAACTTTCTCCTGAAGAAGAGCAAGCGTTTAGGGACCAATTAGAACCGCTAATTGAGGAGTGGCTGGATGAAAAAGAAGCAGATGGGTTACCTGCAAGGGAAGTATTTGAAATGATGCAAGAAATTGCTGAGAAGCACGAGTAACTAATGCGGGTTTTAGCATCCATTATTTCCCTCCCGTTATAGGACCGGGAGGGAAATAATGGATTATTAAGACCAGGGAGGGGGAAGGATGCAGCTTTTAAAGAAATTTGCTAACATTAGTAATGAACATTTATTAAAAATTAGCATGCTTGTGCTTCTATTTATGATGTTTTTAGTTGTCGGAAATGTATTGAGCCGCTTTTTTTTTCGTAACCCTATACCAGGGACCTTTGAGCTTACCCGAATTTCTTTGGCAATTGTTGTATTTACGTCCTTAGGTTACGGCCAGTTGAAAAAGGTTTACATACAAATTTCTTTCTTTTTTTCCCGCCTACCTTCATCGGTGCAGAAAATAGTGCAGGTATTTAATTATCTCCTTTCTCTTATCTTTTTTTCCCTTGTGTTCTGGCAAATGTTGAAATATGCCGGTCGCATGTCTGCTTCAGGTGAGTTTACCAGTGTTTTACGATTGCCTGTTCATCCCTGGATAATAATTGCCGCAATCGGTGTTTTATTTTTATGCCTGGCTTTGATCCTGGACCTGATACAAACAATTACAAAAATAGCCAAAGGAGAGGTGCTTGATGAGTCCTGAACAGATTGGTCTGCTCGGTATAGTGCTTCTTATGATCTTAATTTTTTTACGCCTCCCGGTGGCTTTTGCATTAATGATAGTTGGAGTGTCTGGCTATGGAATTATTAGAAGTACTGACGCAGCTTTAAGTAAATTAGGAACAGACATGTTTGCCAGCGTATACAGTTATACCCTCAGCGTTATTCCCATGTTCGTGTTAATGGGACTGATACTGGGCAATGCGGGTTTGGGCAAAGACCTTTTTCGAGCTTTTAACGCCTGGTTGGGGCATGTCCGGGGAGGTTTGGGTATAGCCAGTGTAATTTCTTGCGCAGCTTTTGCTGCCGTTTCAGGATCTGTGATTGCCACGACTGCTACCATATCCTCGGTAGCGGTTCCTGAAATGCGTGCACATAACTATAAAGACAGTTTAGCTGTAGGGTCCGTAACTTCAGGGAGCACTTTGGGAATTTTAATCCCGCCGAGCTCTATCCTCATTGTATATGGGGTTCTGACAGAGGAATCTATAGGTCAACTTTTAATTGCCGGTATTCTTCCAGGACTTTTAACAGCTGTTTTGCTTGCTTTTACAGTGTGGTTGCAGGTATTAATAAACCCCAATTTAGCCCCCAG
>CAZMLU010000069.1:0-7612 GCA_964567295.1 uncultured Desulfovibrionaceae bacterium | reverse complement strand
CGGTTATGGGGATAATCCGCCGCGCACCCAAATCACTTGTCTGGCCCAACTCGTAGATGCCAGATTCCAGTTCTACTTCAAAGTGGGACATGTACTCAAGCTCGGGATCAGGCAGGTTAAATTTATCACTTTTTTTTGAACTGTTATTATCTTTATTTTCCATACTTATCCTCCTCAGTTTTTTCATAAAATTTGCATCATCATAAATAATGATTTGTAAGTGCAGAAGTCATTCTATCTTTTTTCCTGATTTACATCATGCAACCCATACTTCTCCATCTTTGCATAAAATGCCCCTCTGCTAATACCCAAGTATTCAATAGCTTTGCTCTTATTGTTTTGAGCTTTTTCAAGAGCTTTTTCCAATAAAGTTTTTTCCGTATACTCTATGGCATGATTTAAATTCAAATCGAAAGGTTCCTGCAAATGATCATGAAATGGAAGCCTCAAAAAATCGGAAGATATTGTCTCCCCAGAACACACAATAACGGCGTGCTCAATGATATTTTTTAATTCCCTGACATTGCCTGGAAAATTATAACGCTGAAGATATTCCAATGCTTCCGTTGATAACTCCAACTTTTTGTGATACTTCTTTCCAAAATGATCCAGAAAATGATAGGCAAGTATCAATATATCGGCCGGTCTTTCCCGTAGGGGAGGGATATAGACCGGTATCACATTTACCCGGAAATATAAGTCCATCCTGAATTCTCCCTGCTGCACCATCTGCTCCAGGTTTCTATTGGTAGCAGTGATAATTCTGGTATTTATAGATATCTGTTCGTTCCCGCCAATCCTCTCAATATATCGTTCCTGTAAAAAACGCAACAACTTTACCTGGGTACTTAAAGTAAGATCCCCGATCTCATCAAGGAATAAAGTTCCCTTATTGGCTAACTCGATCTTGCCCACTTTTCCTGAAGGTTGTGCACCGGTAAACGCCCCCGGGGCATAACCAAAAAGCTCAGATTCAATTAGATTTTCAGGTATAGCAGCACAGTTAACAGTTATAAAGGGATGTCTGAAATAATCACTTGTTTCATGAATTGCCCGGGCAATTAACTCTTTTCCTACGCCCGTCTCACCTCTTAAAATAATGGAAGCATCTGAGCCAGCCACCTGTGCTGCCAGGTTTAAACAATTGAGAAACCGGGGATCTTCTCCTATAATCTCCTGAAAACTGGAATGCAGCTTATCCTTTGTCACCCCTGCAAATTTTCTTTTTTCTTTTATAGTAAGGGCAGGACTAAGGCGTGTATAAATATGATAGATAGAAGCACTCGTCCCGATTCCGGCTACAGCCATCACTTTGTTCTCTTCATTCTTTATAGGCAAAAAGCCGGCTACGATTTTATGTCTCAGGGTTTCGTTATAATGTTCTTCCGCTTCAATGATCTGGCCTTTTTCAAGAACCTGCAAAAGTTTATCATTGGGATAGTGTTCATATAAATTACGGTCCAGAACCTTTTCCCTAGAAACCCCTACTTGTCGTTCATAACCTTGATTCACATAAACAACAACCCCTTTATCATTAATAATAATTACCGGATCTGTCACCATGTCCAAAATCCGGTCCAGATGTTTTTCCACAAAAGCCCAATCTTTGCTATCATTCAACATAATCCCAATCCCTTCTGCTGCATCAAAATACAACATTCTACGGGCCCCAAAAAGTTACTTGCCCAATGTAAACTTGCTATCTATATAATATGTTGTCCATTTTCGACAATTAGTTCTGTTTCATAGTTCTTTATTATAACAAAGAGTATATACAATGTGAACAACCCTGTAGCACCTCTAGACAAAAACCTTTATTTTGTTTCATTTTTTTCCGAATAATAATTGCTTTTGAGGAAATTTTCTATACTTATGCACGTTACTTTATTATAATAGTGTTTGGCACAATAATTGCAAAAGATTTTTTAAGGTATCTTATGCGAAGCAAGAGTCCTCCTACAGAAAGACCTTCTGAAAAGAAAGCATTACGCATAGTACCTGCTCTATATATTCCTGCATAGAAGCGTAAATCTAAAAAAGGAGGTTTAAGCTATTAATGATATTTACCCTTAACAGTGAACAAGAAGCTATTCAGAAAATGACCAGGGAATTCACCGAAAAAGAAATTGTCCCATTTGCCCAAGAGTTGGACGAAAACGAAGAGTTCCCCTGGGAAATTTTGAGAAAACTGCACGAAGTTGGTCTTGCCAACCTTGCAGTGCCAGAGGAATATGGAGGACCTGGAATAGACAGTCTTTCCTATTCACTTATTATCGAACAGTTGGCTAGAGGATGTGCCGGAGTTGTGGTAACTTCCAGCGCCAACGGCAACTCGTTAGCACTTTTTCCCCTTCTTCTAGGGGGCACAAAAGAGCAAAAAGAAAGATTTCTCCCTCCCATATGTGAAGAAAATAAGTTGGTTACCTTTAGCCTGACCGAGCCCAACGCCGGTTCCGATATCGGAGGAATCACCAGCACCGCCAGAAAAGAGGGTAATGAATATGTTATCACCGGCGCTAAATGCTTTATTACCAATGCCAGCCATGCCGAGTACCACACCGTATTCGCCAATACTACTGATGAAAATGGCGCCAAAAAGCTTTCTGTTTTTATGGTGGAACCCGACACCCCGGGAATAACTATAGGAAAAAAAGAAAAAAAAATGGGGATCCGCTGTTCAAACACTGCGGAGATATTCTTTGAAGATGTCAGGGTCCCTCAAGAAAACCTTATCGGTAAAGAAGGAGACGGCAAAAAACTGGTCATGATGACCCTGGATATGGCCAGACCGAGTGTAGGCGCAATCTCTTTAGGGATCGCACAGGCTGCATTTGAGGCTGCTTTGGAGTATTCCAAGGGCCGCGTTCAATTCGGCCAGCCCATCTGTGCCAACCAGGGTATTCAGTTCATGCTGGCCGATATGGCCACCCAGATTGAAGCAGCACGACTTCTAGTATACCAAGCCTCGTGCTTAAAGGACAAATTTCTCCACGAACGACAGCCTTTTACGGAAAAGGCATCTTATGCAAAATTGTTCGCCAGTGATGTAGCCATGAAAGTAACCACGGATGCGGTTCAAATATTCGGGGGTTACGGTTATATTAAAGACTTCCCTGTGGAAAAATATATGCGAGATGCTAAAATCATGCAGATCTTCGAAGGCAGCAACCAGATTCAACGTGTGGTTATCGCCAGTAAGCTTTTAGGCAGTTAAGTATTCCACTAACAATTATGTTACCATTATTGACTTTAAGGAAAGGCTATTATAAAATTCAAGTCAAGCAAAGATATATCTATACTACTATAGCCTATAATAGGGTGCAAAAAGATGCCACACAAATTATCCAATATAGAAATTGTCCTGCTCAGTATCGTAAATGAAAAACCTTCCTACGCCTACGAAATTGATAAAATAATCGAAACCAGGGAAATGAGAAGATGGGTTAGAATCGGGGTGGCTTCAATCTACCAGGTGTTGAAGAAGTTGGAGGAGAAAAGTTTTGTTTACTCCCAAAAAGAAAAGGAGGGTAGAATGCCGCAGCGGAAAAGGTATTACGTCACTGACCACGGCAAAACAGCCCTGGTAGAAGCCTCGAAAAGTAGCCTTTCCGGTCTTGAGTGGTATTACCTGGATTTGAATGTTGGCCTGGAAGCCTCTGACCTGCTAACTCCAGAGGATATAGGCAACAGTCTCTTTAAAAGGCTTGCCAGGGTGCGCTCTAATAAAAAACGATTAAAGGAACTCTATGCAACTGAAAACGATAAGCAATTTAAGAAAAAGGCGGTCATTAAAAATCTTATAAAGTTTCGCGAAGCTGAAGAAATGTTTTTGCAAGAATGCATCCAAGAACTTTCCAGCACAGTAATTGATTAAAAATACACCACGAGGAGGTGCCTTAAAATGTATTTGGATCACTTTGAGTATCATGCCCCCCAGACCTCCGGTCAAGCTCTGGACTTAATTAAAAGCCTGGGAGATAAGGCCAAGGTACTGGCGGGTGGCACGGATTTGCTCCTGATGATGAAAGATAAAATAATTAAAACGGAGCATTTGATCGATATTAACAATGTGGAAGAGTATAAAGGAATCTCTTACGAGCCTGGAAAGGGCGCTGTCATAGGTGCTGCTACCAAGATTTCCGACGTGGAGCACTCTGCCCTAATCCAGGACAAGTATTATGCGCTTCATCAGGCAGCAGGTGTGCTTGGTTCCACCCAGGTCAGGACTATGGCCACTATCGGTGGTAACAGCTGCCATGCTTCCCCGGCAGCAGAAACTCCCACACCGCTGGTAGCCCTGAATGCAAAGGTCGTTCTCAGTAGCACTTCCGGGGAGAGAGAAATGGCCCTGGAAGAATTTATAACAGGCAACCGCTTAAATACCTTGGATGAAGGAGAACTATTGACCAGGTTTGTGCTACCTGACCCCGCCCCCAAATCTGTCAGCCGCTACAGCCACATCGGGCTTCGGGACGCCATGGAAATAGATGCTGTAAATATGGCGGTTAACCTTACCGTAGGCGATGACGGCCGCACTGTTAAAGACCTTAAACTGGTAATGGGTTCAGTATCGCCACGCCCCCTGATATCAGCAGAAGTTCCGTCCTTGATGATAGGAAAAGAATTTAACGATGAGTTGGTAGAAAAAGCAGCACAGGCAGCATCCGAAGAAGCTAAGCCAATTTCGGATATTCGGGCCTCTGCAGAATACCGCAGGAAAGTGGTTGCCGTTTTAGCTCGCAGACTGCTCCAAAATGCTTTTGACGCCGCCAGGGAGGTATAATCCATGAAAAAACTTATTTCCTTAGAGATAAATGATCGTGTCTACGAAGTGCCCTTAGACCCTAATGAGTTGCTTGTTGATGTAATCAGAAAAAAGGTGGGATTGACTGGAACCAAAAAGGGCTGCGGGCAAGGTGATTGTGGAGCCTGCACTGTTTTAGCGGATGGCAAACCGATCCTTTCCTGCCTTACATTGGCCATTAGCTGTCATGGCAAAAAAATTACCACTATTGAAGGTCTTACTGATAGTACTGGTGAACTCAATCCGGTTCAACAGGCTTTTGTCGATTACGGAGCTGTGCAGTGCGGTTTTTGCACTCCAGGGATGATCCTAACCGCAAAAGCACTTTTAGACAGGATCGCTCGGCCTACTGAAGAAGAAATAAAACGCAGCATTTCGGGTAATATCTGCCGCTGCACAGGTTATAAGAAAATTATTGAAGCTATCGAAGCGGCAGGGAATACTATCTCCGCCGAGGGGGTGAAGTAATGAATAAAGATTATACGCAAGTTGGAAAAAGTGTGCCGCGCATAGATGGTCCCGCCAAGGTCAAAGGAGAGGCCATTTACACTGATGATATGGTTTTGCCTCGTATGGCCTATGGAAAAATTAAACGCAGCCCATACGCACACGCTCTCGTTAAAAACATTGATTACAGTAAAGCACTGGAAATGCCAGGAGTTTACACAGTCATTACCGGAGATGAAGCTCCAAACAAGTGGGGTATCGTTCCCCAAACAGCTAATGAAGTAGCCCTGGCCGTTGGCAAGGTTCGTTTCCACGGCGAAGGCGTAGCTGCGGTGGCAGCTGTTGACGAAGAAACAGCCGAATCAGCACTGGATTTAATTGAAGTTGAGTATGAACCGCTGCCGGTCCTGATCGATCCTTTTGAATCCATGAAGAGGGCCGATGAGGTTCGTATTCATGAAGACGCACCTGAGAACATTTTACATTCCGGTGAACAAATTTTTGGTGATCCTGATGGAGCATTTGAAAAATGCGCTTATATAAAAGAGAAAGAGTTCAGTACTTCTTACGTTAATCATGCCTTTTTAGAACCGCATACAGCACTGGCCAACTACAATCCGCAAGACAAGCAACTACAACTGTGGTCAAGCACACAGGTCCCCCACTACCTGCACCGACAGCTTTCTATTGTTTTAGAGATGCCCATGAATAAAATACGGGTTTCTCTGGTGGCAATCGGCGGTGGTTTCGGTGGTAAAGGAGAGGCAAGTTCGGCTGATTTTTGCGCTGCTTTGCTTTCACGAAAATGCGGACGTCCGGTCAAAGTAACCTACGAACGCAACGAGGTTTTTGCCACCAATAAAGGACGGCATCCCTGTCACATGAAAATGAAGATTGGCCTGGACAAAGAAGGATACATCCAAGCAGTAAACTTTGACAATACAATGGATGGCGGCGCCTATGCAGGCTGGGGAATTGTGGTTATGTTCTATACAGCTTCAATGATTCACCTTCCTTACAAGATTCCTAACGCACGGGCCAATGTTAGAAGAGTATATACTAACAAACCTACCTGCGGAGCCATGCGAGGCTTAGGTGGTGTACAGCCGCGGTTTGCCATGGAATGTCTGTTGGATGAGATAGCTGAAGATATTGGCGTCAGCCCATACGAACTGAAGATGAAAAATGCCGTAGAATCAGGTTATCACAGCGCGAGCAACCTGTACGTGCCCCATGCCGAGTATAAGAAATGTTTGCAGACTGCAGCAGAAAAATCGGGCTACCTTGAAAAACACGGCAAACTACCCTTTGGTAAAGGGATTGGCCTGGCAGGAGGTTATTATATATCAGGAACAGCTTATACTCTATACCAATCCTACAAACCTCATACTACAGTATTAATTCGCGTAGATACTGAGGCAGGAGTAACTGTGCATTGTGCTACAGCTGATATAGGCCAGGGCTCAAACACCGTCATGGCCCAGATGGCTGCCGAAGCCCTTGGTGTAAACTACGAAGACGTGCATGTAGTCTCAGGAGACACAGAACTGGGAACTTTCGATCTGGGCAGTTTCGCCAGCCGTGTCACCTACGCCGCAGGGGCAGCTATCAGCGAAGCAGCCGAAGAGATTAATCAGAAGCTTAAAGAAGTCGCCGCAGGCATGTTGGGCTGCAGGGCAGACCAGCTTGTAGTAAAAGGCGGACGTTTCTACTCTCATTTTGAGCCTAAAAAGAACATTGAATGGGAAAAAGTTGTAGATGTCTATACCAATGCCGTGGGAACATTAACCGGGCTTGGCCATTTCTCTCCGCCGCGACTGAAAGGGATTGACCTTGCCCGAGGAGAGAGAGTTCAGGGTGCGAATATAGGACACTCTCCTACTTTTGGCTTTAGCTGCCAGATATGGGAAGTAGATGTAGACCTGGAAACCGGTAAAATTCGTGCCACCAGGGTTACAGAAGCGGGGGATTGTGGCCAGGCAGTAAATCCCATGAGTGTAGACGGGCAGGTAGAAGGTTCAATCATGTTTGCAATGGGGCAAGCTCTTTACGAAGAGATTAAAGTGGATGAAGAGGGAAGGTTGATAAACCCATCCCTGCATGATTATAAAGTACCGACCGCCATGGAACTGCCCCAGCTAGATACTACTATTGTAGATAGCTATGATCCAACCGCGCCTTTCGGAGTGAAAGAATCAGGTGAGGGCCCTGTCCAGCCGACCATACCTGCAATCACCAATGCTATTTATGATGCTATAGGGGTAAGATTTACGGATCTCCCTATTACTCCCGAAAAAGTGCTCAAGGCCTTGGAAGAGAAAAAAGCCGGAAACCCCGGCTCCTAGTTCTCAGGTTTTTCTA
>CAZMLU010000068.1:0-8016 GCA_964567295.1 uncultured Desulfovibrionaceae bacterium | reverse complement strand
AGAATCGCACTCTAGAGGCCAGGGGTTCAACTCCCCTCGGGTCCACCACGATTTTATCAGGATTTGCTGGATAACACCTTATGAACCTTCCACAAACAACTAAATTCGATTTACTATAGGGTTTGCAAGTATCCCTGGCAACACTTGATATCCCAGCCAGCCTTTTAGCCAGCAAAGTGTTCCGCTGCTGTATCTTGTCGTTCGAGACGGCAATGGCGACGGCCTCCTTGGTACCTACCAACACGAATACTTGCTTGGCTCGGGACACACAGGTATAGAGAAGATACCTCTTCATATAGTGCTGCTGGTATTTACTTTAAAACGTATACGGAAATACCTCTGATTCCAGTGCACGCTTCATCTCTCCAATTCCTGCACTTTTCATATAATCTACTAATGCATTTCCTTGTTTCTTTTTTATAAGATCACTGGATGAATGTGAAGCATAGGAAGTAACAAAAAAGATACTATCGTAATTTGCTTCCAAATACTTTTCCACCTCTTTTACCTTAACAGCTTCTGCAAAGGAAAGCTGGGCACCATATCTTTCTATAAGATCACGATACCCTTCAAGGTGTGAAGAGTCTCCTAACCGCAAACAGTGCTGCAGAAATTATATAAGAAATTGTAGCCAACATCATAATAAATGATCTAGACATTCTGTTTCGAATAGATAGTGGCTGTTTTGATGAAGAAATCATTAAGAGCTCAAATCTTTTAAGTAAAAAGAGAGACAGCACGGTGTCCCCCTTTTTTTACTTAACATTTGCCTGTTATGTGTTTTATGGCTGCATAGCCCCAAACAAAACCAGCCAGGCCAAAATGGATTTTGCGACCAGGCTCAAGACAATATAGGTTCTTTCACCGTAAATATATTCTTTCCATTTACCGACTTTTTTATATTGCAGAATCATATTGATCGGGAATGTGTTAAATGCAACAAAGTATGTTCCGATGATGGCCCAGACGAACCAGGGGACCATATCGAAATTGCCAGTTCCGAACATATACAGAAAAATAGCGATCCAGGGAGCAATGCCGGCTATAGAACCCCAGATAAACGGACCCCAGTTGACCTTATCTTTATCTTTACCTGAGTTAAGCTGTTCCATCACCAGGCCAAAAAAATTCATCGAAGCGTTGAGAACAAAGATAAGAATCAGCGATGCTATATCGTAAATACCGAAAAGTGTTGCAATGAGAACAATCATAATCGATGAACTGAGCGCATATTCAAACCAGCGGAATTTGTTGATCCCTTTTTCCAGATCTGCTGCATAAATGGCATTCAGTTTCCTGGGGATTGATACCAGAGCATGAGCTGTAGCTGATAACAGAAGAAAGACGGCCACCAGTATACCAAACGGGAGTTCAAACAAGATCTCCGACTGGACTTCCAGTGAACGAGTCTCCTGATCAAACGCCAGGAAAAACTGAGTGATCTGTGGTGTGAATTCAGCGATATTCTGGATTACACTGGTCGCCAGGAATAACATGACAATGCCCTGGACCAGGTGAAGCCCTCCCATGATCATATTAAATCTTCTTAAACGATCAATTGCACCTTTTATATCTATCAACCTCTTTTCTGGCTGGCTGTACATATCAGCTGCTCTTCAGTAAGAGCTAAATTCCACTTTAACTCAGAAGCAGGTAAGATTTTTGACGATTCTTGTTCATCAAAGGAATAGTTCATTATCCCATCAAGAGTAACATATTATAATCCTTCAGAATCCGGCTCCCAAATAGGGGGGATGATCCGCGTTCCAGTGTGTTCATTTTCTAAAACGATTTTATGCTGAACATTGATAGGCAGGCTAAAGTCTATTACATAGATTGCCTCTCTCCCCGTAATCTCATCATCTATAATTTCTTGGGTAGAATATGCTATCTTATTACCGTCAGGGGAAACCTGAGGATTAAAAATATATCTCTTTTATCTATCCCTCTAAGCACTACATGATATATTCCTGTTTGACTTCAAACATCCCCTTGCCCTTGACTTCAGGTTAAAAAGCCGTTAATAATTTTTTCTTCCGCTTCTTCGTCAGTCAAGCCAAGAGCCATTAATTTCATTACCTGGTCACCGGCTATTTTGCCAATAGCTGCTTCGTGGACCAGCTCTGCATTGGCATTTTCTGCCCAAATCTCCGGTATCGAACGAACCACAGCCTGGTCCATAATAATTGAATCGCATTCCACATGGCCTTTGGCCATGGCATAGGCAATCAGTTGAGGTTTGAAGATCTGCCGTGAAGAGTCCTGGGCTACAGAGCGGGAAACAATACGGGCTGAGCTATTGTCACCGGTTAGCTTAACCACCATTTCCGACTCAGCAAACTGCTCTTGATCAGTTAGCAAGCGCTCAAACATAACCAGCTGTCCACCTGCGGATACACTGGCTTCAGTCACCCGTGTGGTGGTATCCACTCCCCGGATCTGGACCAGTTCTAGTTCAGCATAGGCTTTTTCTTCCACGTTTAGAACGGTTTTGGGGTTTAAAACCCGCTTCCCCCCGCCTTCTCCTTCACCGAAATGCTTCTCTACATAACGCAATCTGGCATTGCGTCGGACATTAATCTCATGAACCCCGTCATGTTGCGCAGTACCTTCACCGGGATTATGGATACCGCATCCCGCCACCAACAGGATATCGGCCCCTTCACCGATTTCAATAGTATTATAGACCAGGTCTTGAAAGTCGGAGGAAGTCAAGATCACAGGGATGTGCACCGTCCCAGTTTTTCCTGGCTCTACTATAATATCAATGCCGGGTTCGTCTTCCTTGGGGATAATTTCAATCCCCGGCAGAGAATGTCTTTCAATGCCCTGGCCGTCTTTGCGAATATTAAAGGCCCCGGGCGGGTCTTCGTGCAGGTCTGCCACCTCTTGAAGCAGCTTTTTATCGAGGGCAGTCAGCATAGATTTCACCCTCTTTCTGACAAGTTTTTCTGCAGGAACAAGATGCACCATCCTGGATCCGAGGCCAGATTTCACTACAAGAGCCTTTCATTTCGATGTGTCCATCAATAACCAGGATGATTTCATCGACCATATTTAAAATTTTCTCCTGGTGGGAAATAATAGCGGTTATATTATTCGGACCGTGGCTGTTCCCGATAACGTCAATAAGCTGTTCAAAACTCCAGAGATCAATTCCTGCTTCCGGCTCATCAAAGATTCGTACCCGGGGATTTTGTGCCAGGATTGTGGCAATTTCTATCCGTTTGATTTCTCCCCCGGAAAGGCTGTTATCCAGGGTCCGATTCAGGTAATCATCGGGACACAACCCAATATTGCGCAGGCACATACAATCTTCCAAATCTCCATGTTGCAGGGATATTTCAATTAAATCTTTAACCTGCAACCCTTTAAAACGTGCCGGGTGCTGGAAGGCATACCCAAAGCCCTTTCGGGCCCGTTCGGTGACAGACAGATCCGTAATATCTTCTCCCTGGAAATAAATCTTGCCCTCTGTTGGCTGGCGGATCCCCATGATCGCCTGGGCTATGGATGATTTTCCGCTCCCGTTGGGGCCGGTTAGGGCATACATTTTCCCTTGCTCAAGCTCCAGGTTGATGTTCTCCAAAATCCTGATGGACTGTTCTTCCAACTGCAGCGAAAGTCCCATGTTTTCCAGTTTAAGCACATCACACCTCTTTCCAGTTCACGACCTGAGGTTACCAAGTGCTTGAACATGTTTTGTATTAATTTTATACTTGTTTATAAAATTTGTCAACAATAGCAGTAGCAGCTTATCCCAAATTCCGGATAAGTTGCTGTTTTGCGCTTACGAACAAAGTTTTGAGTGCTGCGTGCTAACAAAGGTCTTCTTTACATAATAAAGGAAGAACTTCATCTACGGAAAAAGTGACCAGGTAGAGGTTTTCCTGGGGACCGACATACTGATGTCTGCGGCGCAGCTGCATTAGCTGTTCGCTGTTTTTTTCTTCGCCGATCATCGTTAAATATAAACGCTTCCCTTCATAGCCCGGGGAGTTTTCCATAAAAAGATAACATGCCTTCGGGTTCTTGGTGACGTTGTAATGAGACAAACGCTCGCGCATAATAAACGCAACAGTGCCATCATCCAGTACGTGGGGTGTAGCGTAAATAGCCGCGTCCACACTTCCCTTTTCATCGGCTGTCGAGAGTATGCCGACTCCTTTCGTCTCCTCAAAGTATTCTTTTAAGGACATCACAAATGGGCTCCCTTTTATCATATTGTTCCCTTCCAAACCGCCTTTTAAAGATAATATGTGTCAAGAGATAACTATGTTCTTGTTATTATACCATGAAAAAGCCGACTTGCAAAATATTTTCAAAAGGTGCATCGTAGCCTTACCTGCCGTTTTCTAACCGGCTCTCTTGGCCATCTTCTTGCCGCTGCCGCTGGAGAGGGCTGACCAGTCCCCTAAAAGCCTTGCCAGTCGATACAGAAACCCCCTGCCTTTGCTCACGCTCACGGTTAAACCCTCCTTTTTTTAATTCTACACCATCCCTTATAAATGGCGACATTTTTCTTAATAATAACCTCTCCGCAGCCAATATTCACGCCGTCTTTGCCTTTTGGGTGCCCACCCAAAAACCCAGGCTGGACAGCGTTTAAGATATACATTTTTCTGCACCACCTCTGCAATGTCCTACGAGCCACTAAAAGAATTTATGAAATCCTTTGGAATCTTACTCCATAGCGCCTTCCAAAAACTCTATTGTATTTTGTGTATATTTTTTTTCATCATCTAAGTACCCTGCAACATGCCCCGCGCCCGGTATAATCAATAAATCCACCAACTTCTCAGGAGCAGCCTCCAGTATCTTCTCAGAAGCTGTTAAAGGGATAATCTCATCTTCAATACCGTGTATTAGTAACAGTGGTATATCGTAATTTTTCACTTCATTGAAGGGGCTGACTTTATCAGGCTGAAGTTTGGTTGTTAGCCGGATAGAGTTTATTATAGTCCAGTTAAAAGGTATAGATGGCAAGTTTGTCCAATAAGACAGGTTATCTTCTAGATAACTTGTTAAGTTAGCAAAAGGACTGTCAGCTATCACTCCATTTATCTTCTCTTCTTCACTGCCTGCCAAAATTGCAGCTACGGCACCCATGGAGAAGCCGTGTATGACTATTTTTTCATCGTCCTTTGTTGACGATATATAATCTACAGCTCCAAGCAGGTCCTTTGTTTCGTATTGGCCTATCGAAGTAATACTGCCCGAAGATTCACCTGAGTTTCTAAAATCAAACAGCAATACATTATATCCCTTTTGTAGAAGGGATTTTGTCAATGGCAGTCCTATTTCTCCCTGAAGCCTGTTCTGCTCGTAACCATGTGCAAATATTACTGTGCTGGTGCTCTCTTCTGCTGGAAAATACCAACCCCTTAACTTTTCCTCTCCACACCTACTGCTAAATTTTATATCTTTATAATCCATCTCATGTGAAGGTTGACGGTCAAGAGGTGTCCTTTCGGGATTTATTAAGGAATAACCCGAGTATAAGCTGACCAAAACAATTAATACAATTACAAGAAAAATCAAGGCCAAACCAGCTTTGAGTAAGATTTTTCCCCGTCCTAAACTGCTGAATGCCAAAAGATCACCAACCTTTAAGTATTAATTAAAATATAGTGCGGGCAAACTACCTGCACTATTCCTGGTTAATTGTCATCTATTCTTTTTATCCAGGTCCCTGGTGGTATTTGGTAGCAATCTATTAGTTAAGAGTTATTGCCTCCATCATTCAAGTAAAGTCCTTTCTCTATCATTTTTTAAACCATATCCATCCTTCTTTTTGGGCAAGCTCATAATTTTCAGGAAATGTTACATTTCCGTTTATAAAATCCAGCGCAGAAAGTAAGCAAACTACTGAGTCCAAAGCATTTGCATTAGATAGCATTAAACCCTTATTATCATTTAAGTTTAATAGTTGATCTAACTCAATTATGATATCTTTTCGTTCAGATTGATTTTCTCGTTTCTTATAGCCCTGCGAAATAATATTATAAAGGAACAACGTTAAAGAAGGGTAAACCTCGATTATAGATACTTGCGGTAATTTTTGAGGGTTCCATGCCAAGGGAATAGGTTTATTAATTATCGAAGATATCTCGCCTATTAGTTTTAGTCCGGATAGTGCAGCTCTGGCAATTTTATCTGCGCCTACATCAAGGGGCAGTTTGTTGGTTTTTCGCTTAACAAATCTATCGGTTTCCCTTCGGAACATTTGGTTAGCTTCAATATCAAGTGATTGTCCAGCAAAATGGTCTTTAAGGTTTGTCACCATATCTATGGGCCAGCCTAGGGGCGCATCTATAGCAATCAAATTAGTTGTATTGGGGTTGTGCCATTCTAAAACAACTTCTTGAAGCGAAAATATATTGCTACCCACCAAAGCACCCAAAACATTTATTTGGCCATTTTGATAAACTCCTGTTGAAAACCCGGTATTGTTAAGCTTCGAAGCACAGTCAATGCCAAGTATTTTAATCATCAATACTTACTCCTTACAACGAAGATGTCCCAATAGCCGTGGAAAATTGAAATGACGGTTCCCAACTGTTTCAACGCTGGGTTGCAGCATCAATCCACAAGTGCGGCGTGGCTACATGGGCGCCTTTTCCTCTCACTCGCACGGAGAAGGCGGACACCGCTGCCATGACAGGACCGAAGCCAGCCCCGATTAGGCCCAGGCCTACTTCCGGGAAAAGCTGACCTATATGCAAGCCCAAAATGGCATCTACCCTGGGGGTCCAGGCAGCCTTCCTGGGCCATCGGCTTTGCGCCCCCTTCCGCTTCCTCGGGAGGCTGGAATATTAGTTTGACATTACCCTTAAGCTTGTCATTATGCTCGGGTATTATTTTAGCCGCCCCCAGAAGTATTGCCATGTGGCATCATGGCCGCAAGCATGCATACTGTTATTGGTGGCGGCAAAAGGCAGGTTTGTTTCCTCTTTTATTTCCAGGGCGTCCATATCTGCACGTAATGCTGTCGCATCTATCAGGAATTGTGTAATGGTGTTTTATAACTGATTTTTACTTAATTGCACCTTTACTTTTTCTTTTAGCTGCAAAAATTTCAAAAGTTTTTCCCCAGCTTGATTTGCGTCTTCCATTACCTTTTTATTATTCAAGGCTTCTCCTGCTTTAAAAAGATGTAGCGCCTTAACTGTACTGACTACCCTATAACCTAAAGCTTCTAAAGACTTGATCATCGCTTCAGCGGTAAAGCCCATATCTTCTTCTTTTTCTTGTTCACTTACTGCAATTACAGCAGCAAATTTTCCTCCAATAGCTTCGTTTAACCCCATCCACACTGAGCGATCTTCTTTGTCGAATATTTCAAAACAGTAACATCTATCTATAAAAGCCTTAATATCTGCAGATACATTATAAAAATAGGCAGGTGAACCTAAGATGATTGCATCAGACTCTAAAATATCTGGGTATAATTTTTGCATATCATCGTTAATTACGCATTTATATGTTTCCTCACAGCCTTCGCATCCATTACAGTCATTAATATTATAGTCATCTAAGAATACTAGTTTAGTTTCAATGTTGTTCATTTTAAAAGGCTTTAAAGCCTCTTGCGTTAAAGTGGAGGTATTCCCCTTTTTTCTACGACTTCCTACAACGCCAAGAATTTTCATTTAACTACCCCCCAAACCTATACAATAGGTAATCCAAAATACAGCTCAGTTTTTGGCTCACTATTTGATTCAGTGTCATCTTCATCGGTGCCAACATCGACGTAGACAAAGAAGCTGACAGCATGGGAATTGCGCTTGACAGTTCTTTTAACAATACTGCACAAACCGGTCTCTCGGCACTCTTCGAGGAGCCGCTCCCTAAATACATCTGAATACTGCGTTTGCGTTTGTTTCATTTATGATCTACCCCCTGTAAAAATGGTATCATATTGCAAGGGTTTCTTCCAATTCTATTAGGGGGCTAAATACGACCTGATCGGGTCTGACAATTTCAAGGTTGCGCAACAGGTAAGGATGAACATAT
>CAZMLU010000067.1:0-8180 GCA_964567295.1 uncultured Desulfovibrionaceae bacterium | reverse complement strand
ACCTCAAGCTGGACAACAGGCATTACGTATCGGTGAACTTCACCTCCATGCCCGCTATCATCGATGCCGTAGGAGGAGTAGAAGTGGAGATTAGCGATCGGGAAGCAAGGGAACTTCCAGGGATCTCCGGCGGAGGAACACATCTCTTAAATGGCGAGCAAGCCCTCGAGTTCTCAAGGATTCGCAAGATCGATTCCGATTTTGAAAGAACCAGGAGACAGCGGGATATAATGGAGTCCACCATCGAATCCGCCTTGCATGCGCCGCTCACTTCTTACCCGGTAATGCTCGGCAAGGTGTTTCCCCATTTGACCACAAACTTAACTTCGAACCAGATAATGAATTTAGGAAGCACCATACTCCTAAAAAACATGAACACCATAGAAAAGGCACAGTTCCCGACACCTTCCCTGGGAAGAGGACAGATGATCGGCGAGGTTTATTACTACGTATTCGATCTGGATGAAGGAGCCAGAAGGTTGGGCAGATTCATATATCATGATGAACCCCTCGATTGAGATCGGCAGAGTTCGGCGGAGGACATAAAAAAAGCAGGCAAACTTTTAGAAGCTGCCTACCCGAAACAAGCAATCACCGTGCATAACAATAAGCCACCTTTATCGTGGTAATCTTTTTCATTGGTCGGGGCGACAGGATTTGAACCTGCGACCTCCTGGTCCCAAACCAGGCGCGCTGCCAAACTGCGCTACGCCCCGCGATCCCCGGCTACCTTTCAATATGCCCCAATTGTAGCATAAACCGGGCAGAAAAGCAATAATAACCGGGAAGCTGCAGAATCCCAATTGCACAAGCTTTGATTGCAAAAGTTGGCTGGCTTCGTTTTACCGGGATACGTTCCTGTAGATGTTACCGAATAAATAGGCAGCCACGCAGCTGATATAAAAACCGCCCAGGATACCGATTAGCCATCCGATCAACGGAATAATAGCTAAAATACCCAGCACAATATATAAGCCGATAATAACAATATACGCTATAAAGTAGTTATTGAAAGCGCGCTTTAAATAATCGATAATGGTCGAAAAATCAAAAGCAGCCCCGAAACTGCCCTTCCCCACGAAATTCGCCAGGGCCATGGGCAAAAAGAAACCGATAATAATGGCCAAGATAAAGGCGAGCAAAAAGGAAGTGAGTAATGCTGCCATGCCTCCCCTGGCCATGGCCCCCAAACCGCCGCCGGCCATCATAACGATAAAAGGTATGAGCATGTAGATAAAACTGATAATAGCTACCATGATCCCCTGCACAAACTTATCCCCGATATCTGTCCACTCCGGCATGGTCTCGTCGCCACTGGTAATATTCTGCAACAGCTTAAATAGGTACCCCATGGAAATAAAGTTTACGATGGGAATCAAGCTGATGACCGCACCAATGATCACCTTCACCAAGCCATTCTGCTCCGCAACGGGAAACCGCAAGGCCTTTTCAAAGTTCATTGTCTTATCCCTTCTTTCATTGAAAATAGTCTTCCTTGTTTTAATTATACGGCTAATCTAAAAATCCTGCACAAAAAAACGGTATTATGAAAATATTAACTATATAGCCGCAGAAACTATCCCGCTTTTGGCAGGAAGGCTCGGGATAACCGGCCTGCAGATATAATGCCTGCAAATCCCGCTACTTATTCCTTAAAAGCTCCCTGACCCTCTGCAGTGCTTTCCCCCGGTGGCTAACGCGGCTCTTGGTCTCATTGTCCATCTCCCCGAAGGTCTTGCCCTCTTCAGCGCAGACGAAAATAGGGTCATAGCCGAAACCGCCCTCTCCCCTCGGTTCAGTAGCCAGGTAGCCCCGGCACTCCCCCTCTACCGTAATGGTCTCGCCGTCGGTAAAAGAGAGGGCGATAACACAGACAAAACGCGCGCCCCTCTCCTGGGGCGGGACACCTTTCATCTGCTCTAAGAGCAGAGCATTGTTCTCTTCATCCGTGGCCCCTTCTCCCGCATAACGGGCAGAATAAACTCCGGGCCGCCCCTCCAGGTATTCCACTTCCAGCCCTGAATCATCCGCCATAACCATAACCCCGGTCAGGCTGGAGACAGTCTCCGCCTTGAGAACGGCATTTTCTTTGAAAGTCCTGCCCGTTTCTTCCACTTCCGGCAGCTCCGGATAATCCTGCATTGAGATAATCTCCAGTTCCAAAGAAGAAAGCATATCTTTCAATTCCCTTACCTTTCCCTGGTTACCCGTGGCCAGGAGCAGCTTCTTACGGGGAAGGGGCTGGTGGATTTTTTGAGCCGCTTCCCCCAGGACCTGCCTCTGCAGAGCTACAAGCTCTTTAACACCCTTTTCCGCAAGCTCCATGAGCTGCAGCAGCTGCTCCCTGGAAAAAGGTTTCTTCTCCGCAGTCCCCTGGAGTTCAATCATCTCACCCTGCCCGGTCATCACCACGTTCATATCTACGTCGGCAGCGCTGTCTTCCTCGAAAGAAAGGTCCAGCAAAGCCTCTTGCTCGAAAAGCCCCACACTCACCGCTGCCACATAGTCTTTCAAAGGCCATCCCTCTATTTTTCCTTCCCGCTGCAGGTAGCGCAGCGCATCCGCCAAAGCTACGAAAGCCCCGGTAATGGCAGCGGTGCGGGTGCCTCCGTCGGCCTGCAGCACATCACAGTCGATCCAGACAGTTCTCTCGCCGAGGGCTTCCAGATCCACCACGGCCCGCAGCGCCCTTCCGATAAGGCGCTGAATCTCATAGGTGCGCCCGCTGACCCTCCCCCTGGCAGCCTCCCGAATATTCCTCTGCTGGGTAGAACGGGGCAGGAGAGAGTATTCCGCCGTCACCCAGCCGCGGCGTCCTCCCCTCATCCAATTCGGTATCTTCTCCTCTACCGTGGCAGAGCAGATAACACAGGTATCCCCTACCTGGATCAAGACCGAGCCTTCCGCATACTTTAAATAATCCCTGGTAATCCGAACTTCTCTGGTTTCATCGCTTTTTCTTCCATCAGTTCTCATAAAATACTCCTTCTTCTACCATGACGCTGGTATATTTAGCTCCTCTTTATTTCCCCGAACAAGATCGCTTTGCAGGAGTTTCCGGGATGGCTGCCGAAATCCTTCAAATACTAACTGAAAAGGGGATGGATGATAATGATCATTCGCCGCATCATAGCCTTTTTAATAGATATCCTCCTGGCAGGGCTCGTTTCCATGGTGCCCCTAATCGGTGTGGCCATAAGCCTGCTCTACCTGCTCCTGCGTGACGGCATGACCCGAAACGGCAGTTTAGGCAAAAAAGCTCTGAACCTGCAGGTAACCACCACCGCAGGCCAACGCCTGAACTACGGAGAATCTCTCCGCCGCAATTTTATCTTTGTAATACCATCAATTATCGCCATTGTCCCCCTGATCGGATGGTTGCTCGGCTTTCTGGCGGCATTAATCATCTGCGTGATAGAACTCCTGGCCGTGAACACCCATCCACAGGGCCAGCGCATCGGAGACCGCTGGGGAGGAACTGTGGTAAGAGAAGCACCCGTCTATTACAGGAGTTAAACACCCCCGTGCGATTCAATTCCGGGGCTGGCTACCGCTCTCCCAAAACAACCTGGTAGGCCCTGATCTTGCTTTCCAGCAACCTGGCCGCCATCTCCTCGAAAGGCGCAGCAGGCCCGCTCACGTAAAAACGGTGATGAAGATAATCCTCCTGGACACGCAGAAGCCCCTTATTCTCCATGATGGACCGGGCCTCCCTGGCCGTTTCCCGTGCAGAGCTGATCAGCCTCACCCCGGGCCCCATGGTTGAGCGAACAACCTTTTCCAACAGGGGATAATGGGTGCATCCCATAATAAGGGTATCGACCCCTTCCTCCCTGAGCCAGCCCAGGTACTCTTCTGCCACCCTCTCCGCTTCAGGACTGTGGACCAGGTCATTTTCCACGATAAGCACAAAAAGGGGGCAGGCCTGGCTGAATAGCTCCACCCGGGGAGCCATTCTCTGCAGCACATCCTGGTAAGCGCCGCTTTCAATAGTTCCGGTGGTCCCGATCACCCCTATCTTCCCCGACCCTGTCTCCTGCAGGGCAGCGCGCACCCCCGGTTCAATAACCCCTAAAAGCGGCAGGTCGACCTTTTCCTTGTAATACTCCATCCCCGCCGCAGTTGCCGAATTACAGGCCACTATGATAGACTTGATTTCCTGGGTCTGCAAAAAATCTATGATCTGATAGACATAACCGCGAACCTCTTCGTAGGAGCGGGGGCCGTACGGCATACGGGCCGTATCACCGAAATAAACGACCTTTTCACGGGGGAGCTGCTTGAAAATCTCCCTGACCACCGTTAGACCTCCCACGCCCGAATCCAGCAGCGCAACAGCCTTCTGGTTCTCCAAAACACAGGCCTCCATTATTTCCCGACTTAAAACCATTTTCCCTTCTTATTATCATCTTAACCTCTCTGCCGGTATATTTCCAGTCCCGGGAGAAAAATTTTTCAGGTACCGCTCTTGAGTTTTGAACAAAAAAAATTAATACGATTGTAGAATTAAGGATACTATTATGGTAAAATAGTTTTTAATCGCAAAATATTGCTTAATAGTAGATACTCAATCGTCCCAATAAGACCCCTTAAAAAAAGAGCTTGGAGGTGTAAACCGTTGGCAGAAGAAGTTATTGAAATCCGCTGGCATGCTAGGGGTGGACAGGGAGCCGTAACCGCCGCAAAAACATTAGCCGAGATGTCTTTGACAAAGGATATGTTTTTCCAGGCATTCCCCGAATACGGACCCGAAAGAATGGGCGCCCCCATCCAGTGCTTCAATCGTTTAAGCGAAAATAAAATATCCACCTACTGCGGCATAACCAACCCCGCAATCGTTATCGTGGTCGATCCCACCCTGTTGGAAGTGGTGGATGTCTCCACGGGCCTTGCTGCGGACGGTACTCTTATTATCAATACCCCCAGCAGCCCCTCGGAGATCAGGGCTAAAATTAATCTAAACGGCAGGAAAATATACACTGTTGATGCCACCCATATTTCCCTGGAAGCGCTGGGGCGCTTTATGCCCAATATCCCCATGCTGGGGGCGCTTTTAAGGGCTACGGGCCTCTTGAGCAAAGAGGAAGCAACAGATTTCCTGAGAAACACCTTCGGCAAAAAATTTCCCAGCAAGGTTGTGGAAAGCAACGTCGTCGCCCTGGAAAGGGCCTATGAGGAGGTGGAGTCAGAATGACCTGGGATATCCATGACATCCAGAAATGGAGCTGGAGAAAACATCCCCTGGGAGGCGTTATCGAAGACCCGGGTAATTCCAGCAAATTCAAAACAGGGGGCTGGCGCACCTTTCGCCCCGTGCGAAACGACTTAAATTGCAACCAGTGCCTGATATGCTTTATCTACTGCCCGGACAGCTCCGTGGTCGTGAAAGATGGAAAGGTAACCGGTTTCGATCATGATTTTTGCAAAGGATGTGGGATCTGCGCCGCAGAATGCCCACGAGACGCCATAGAAATGAAAGACGAAGGCGAAGAAGCAAAGAAGCAAGAAAAGTAATCTCTTACTCATTAATGTTGTGCAAATGAAAGGAGGCAATCATTTGGTAGTCACCAAAAACACTGTGGCCCTGGTCGGAACAGATGCTATAGCAGAAGCCATGCGCCAGATCAACCCCGATGTAGTAGCAGCATATCCCATCACGCCACAGACTGCGATAGTAGAAACCTTTTCCCAGATGACAGCAGATGGCATCGTCAAAACCAACTTCGTTGCCGTAGAAAGTGAACACAGCGCCATGAGCGCAGCCATAGGCGCAGCAGCCTCAGGGGTCAGGGTTATGACCTGCACCTCTTCCCAGGGCCTGGGTTTTATGTGGGAACTGTTATATGTCGCCTCCGGCTTGAGGCTCCCCATCGTAATGCCCAATGTGAACCGGGCCCTTTCCGCCCCCATCAACATTCACTGCGACCACGGGGACAGCATGGGAGCAAGAGATTCGGGCTGGATCCAGCTCTTCTCCGAAAACGCGCAGGAAGCGTACGACAACACCTTGCAGGCCACCCGCATCGCGGAACACCCGGACGTCCTTCTACCGGCCATGGTCCTGCTGGACGGCTTCATCATCTCCCACGCCGTAGACCGCCTGGAGCTCATGAACGATAGCATTGCCCAGGATTTTGTCGGTAACCTGGACCCGGCCTATTCCCTGCTAGACGCTTCCAATCCTGCCAGCGTAGGTAATTTTGACGGGCTCTACGGTTACTACTTTGAATTTAAACGGCAGCAGGAAGAGGGAATGCGCAATGCCCTGCAGGTAATTCAAGAAATTGGAAGAGAATACGGGGAAATCTCCGGCCGCACCTACGGCCTTTTCGAACCGGTAGGCATGGACGATGCCGAAATTGCGATCATCGTCCTGGGGTCGGCTTGCGGCACTGTGCGCAATGAAATAGAATGTATGCGAGAAGCAGGCATCCCCATAGGTATGATCAAGCTGCGCAGCTTCCGTCCCTTCCCCGCCACCGAACTGGCCGAGGCCCTGGAGGGCGTAAAAGCCGTAGCCGTCCTGGACCGCTCGGAAAGTTTTGCCGGAGGCATGGGAGGCCCGGTCTTTATGGAACTGCGTTCTTCCCTCTATGATATGCAAGAAAAACCCGAGGTGGTAAACTACATCTACGGGCTGGGAGGCAGAGACCTCTCCATTGAACTGACCCACAAAGTCATCAACGACCTGGAAGAAATCGCTCGCGGCGGACCCGTAAAACAGAAGGTAAATTACCTGGGGCTGCGAGAGGGGGAGGAGTAAAAATGCCGACAAAGCTGAAAAACCTGGTCCAAAAGAAAGAAATACTCTCCGGCGGACACCGTCTCTGTGCGGGCTGCGGTGCCTCCATAGCCGTGCGCCAGGCACTGTTGGGAGCACCTGACAATATACAGATGGTAGTAGGCAACCCCACGGGTTGCCTGGAAGTATCCACCACCATCTACCCCTATACCTCCTGGAAATCCTCCTATATCCACAGCGCCTTCGAGAACGCCGCCTCTACCATGAGCGGGGTAGAAGCCGCCTATCAATCCCTGAAAGCTCAGGGAAAGATTGACGAAGACTTCCGTTTTGTCGTATTTGGAGGAGACGGAGGGACTTATGATATCGGTCTTCAGGCCCTCTCGGGGTTAATGGAAAGAGGGCACAAAGTAGTCTATATCTGCTACAACAACGAAGCCTATATGAACACCGGCATCCAGCGCTCCGGGGCGACCCTGAAAGGCAGCTGGACCTCAACCAGCCCCCACGGCAAGGAAAGTTTCGGGAAAAATGAAAATCGCAAAGACATGACCCTCATCGCCACCGCCCACAATATACCCTACGTCGCCCAGGCTTCCATAAGCCACTGGAAAGACCTGATACGTAAATCCAGGAAGGCCTTCGAAGCCGACGGTCCTGCATTTATCAACGTCCTCTCCCCCTGTCACAGGGGCTGGCGCTATCCCCCTGAAAAAACGGTGGAAGTAGCCAAACTGGCCGTTCAAAGCTGTGTATGGCCGCTTTACGAGGTAGAAAACGGTAAGTGGAAATTGACCACCAAAGTCCGCGATAAAAGACCCCTTGAAGAATATATGGGCATGCAGGGACGCTTTGCCCACCTCTTCAAAGAGGGCAACAACGAAGTCCTGGCCGGCCTGCAGGACTATATCGATCAGGAATGGGATAAGCTTCTTTGGCGCTGCGGCGAAGAGAAATAAAAAGCTCCCCCGCTGCGTTAATACTGACCTTCAAAACCCCTGCCGCCTCCCGCCGCAGGGGTTTTGATTATGTCATATGACAATAATTGAGAACCCGGTTCAAAGTGAACGAGACACACCAGCCTGTATATATTACCCAAAACGGAGAAGCCAAGGCGGTTTTACTGGATACTGAATCCTATGAAAAAATGAGAAAAGCCCGGGGCCAGTTCAAGTTAACAGCCCAGGGAGAACGTGATATAACAGGGACCGGAAGTGGATCTTTTATGAATTAAATGGCAAGGCTGTTTCAAAAAATCCCCCGGGAGCTTGGGGAGCGTCCCGGGGGCGGAAATCACACTCGCTCTCTGAAGTTCAAAGCCCGGATCCCACCGGGCAGGCGATTAAGGATATTCACCTGCTCAATCGACGGGTTCGGGTTCGAGGGGCAGGAGCACCGTATCGATTACATGGATGATCCCGTTGCTGGCGGAGATGTC
>CAZMLU010000066.1:0-8237 GCA_964567295.1 uncultured Desulfovibrionaceae bacterium | reverse complement strand
TATCAACCAGATAATTAAGTTTTTCTTCAATATATTCCTGCTGCCTGAAGGGGTTTGGGTAGTAGATATAAAAGGTTGCGGCCAGGCCGAAATCCGGGTTCTCTTTGTAGAATTCTTCCATAATGGCCACGGCACAGTCCGGGTCTATCTTTTTATCCCCGTTATTTTCCAGATAATTGAATTGGCCCTTTGTGCTATCGTCAAAAGTGAGCACCACCGGAGAGGTGCCAGGGGGGAGGTCAATATCGCCATCTAACATATCATTAAGAGATACAGCCCGGTAACCTTTCTCATACAGCACCTCCAGATCATGTCTGAAATTATCTGGAGTGCGTCTCCACTCACTTTCTGGTGAACCTATTTCGTGATACATAAGAACCATAAAATCTCCCAGTTCATTGGGTTTTATTTTATCAAGGTCCAGTTCTGTGGCATGCTCTTCTTGCTCTATTTCCGCTTTATTTGCTTCTTCATTTTTCTCTTTCTCTGCCTCATTAGCCTCACTTTCTTCAATAGCTAAAGAAGAACTCTTTTCTGCTGAATCCTCTTCCTCATTTGCCATGTCCGGTTTTTCGTTTTCGCTACAGGAAAACTGGATAAAAAGTAATGCCAACAGTCCCAAAAATAGGATGGTAGTTAACCTATTTTTTTTATTAAGTGAAGCTATTTTTTTGTTTGAAAGCATATCTGGGCCTCCTTATAGTGAGAAAGAAAAATTACTATTTAGCACTTGAACAGGAGCAGCGTGTTACTTTTCATCTTATCAGATTTCCCGGGAAATAAAAAGAGCTGAAAGTCTGCGAAAACTGAAATTTACTTGCGATCCTTGGAAAGATTGTTTACTTCTGTCGCTTCTGCTAAAATAGAGTTGTAGTGACGGATCGAGTTTTATTTTATTCGCAGCTTATGAAAAATTAACACTTATGTATTAAAGAGATATTGTTATGCATGGATAATTTTTGGGGGTGCGCCCGGGTGAAAATTGTAACTGGCGAGAGAATGGCTGAAATTGATAGGCAGGCTATGACAGAATATGGAATCCCAGGTCTTATCCTCATGGAAAACGCAGGACTCCAGGTGGTGAACCTGCTAAGGGAACTTTCTCCAGAAATTCAGAGCACTAGAATAGTTGTATTATGTGGACGGGGTAATAATGGCGGGGATGGGTTCGTAATTGCCAGGCATCTCTTGCGACTTGGCTACCGGGTAGAGGTATGGGCTTTGGGAGAGGTTTCCCAGTATAAGGGAGATGCCCAGGTTAACTATAATATACTTCTAAAAAATGGCATTAACGTGCTTGTCGCTGATGAGGGAGGCCCGACTGTATCTTTGCTCCATATGGAGAAAAAGGGTATTATCGTCGACGCATTATTGGGCACAGGGCTCAAGCGAGAAGTTAGCGAGCCTTTTGCCAGCATAATAAAAGCGATAAACGATAGCCCGGCAAGAGTGGTCTCTGTGGATATACCTTCAGGTATATCTGCTGATAACGGACAGATTATGGGCATGGGAGTCAAGGCGGACTATACCGTGACTTTTGCTCTTCCCAAAAAAGGACTGTTTCTTTTCCCTGGGGCTGATTATAGTGGAGAGATAAGGGTTGTAGACATAGGGATTCCGGGGGAGATCACCTCTGCAGATGATATCAAGGAAAACTTTATTACCAGCGACTTGGTTTATTCTTTACTTCCCAGACGTATTGCTAACGGGCACAAAGGTAGTTACGGAAGGGCGTTGATCCTTGCAGGTTCACCTGGGATGTCTGGGGCTGCTGTTTTGGCCGGAGAGTCTGCTCTCAGGGGAGGGGCAGGACTTGTTTACTTAGGAACCGCGGAGGAAATTTCTTCTGTCTTGGAGGCAAAGTTAAAAGAAGTAATAGTAATTGGCTTTCAAGGAGATGGCAATGGAAACTTAATTGCAGATAGTTTTAAAAAAATTAATAAAAAAGCTTTGGGATGCCAGGCGGTAGCTTTCGGGCCTGGCCTGGTTCCAAATCAGGAAACACTGGAGTTGCTAAAGAGTCTGATTGAGGAGTTGTCAATTCCCCTTGTTGTAGATGCTGGGGGGCTGGGTGCTCTGACCTTGGAACCGTCATTTTTACCCTCTAACGGAGCTCCGTTGATCTTGACTCCCCATCCGGGGGAAATGGCCCGGCTTACGGGAAACAGGACGGATGAGGTGCAAGGCGAGCGCTGGGAACTAACTTCCAGGAAAGCGCTGGAGTGGGGAGCAGTAGTTTTACTTAAAGGAGCCTATACAACAATAGCATTACCAGATGGAGAGCTATACGTGAACCCTACAGGAAACCCGGCGCTTTCCACGGCGGGTACAGGAGATCTGCTTACCGGCCTTATTACTTCTCTGATAGCCCAAGGCCTCTCACCAGGGCATGCTTCTATATGTGGTGTATTTGTACACGGGTTGGCAGCAGATTTACTCATAAAGGAACGTGGTTTGCGAGGTCACATAGCTGGGGATGTTTTGAATTATATTCCGCAGGCGATCAACAAGTTGTTATCTGGAAAGGATGAAAGAGATGGCAGATAAACTGACAGCTGAGAAAATAATGACGAAAGATGTTATTACAGTTAGACCAGAGGATGATGTGGAAAAAGTAGCCAGATTGCTGGTAGAACACCAGGTCAGTGGAGTTCCGGTCGTGGACGGTGAAGGGAAGGTTGTAGGTATTATCACCGAGGGAGATCTGGTGGTCCAGGAAAAAAAAGTAAAGGCCCCTGCCTACAGTATCATCCTGGGAGGAGTAATATATCTAGAGAGTCTTAATAAATTTTTTGAACAGTTGAAACGAACCATTGCTGAACAGGTAGAAGGTTTGATGACAAGGAAGGTTTATACCGTGAGCCCCGATGAACCCGTGCAGGATATTGCCACTCTAATGACCGAAAAAAATGTGAACCGGTTGCCAGTAGTAGATAAGGAAGGAAAGCTCTTAGGGATAGTCACACGGCAGGATGTAATTAAATGGACTCACAAAGGGTAATTAAAATTTACCTAAGTGTAGAAATGTATGGGTTTTAGGCAGAACTACGTTGTGTATTTTTAGAAGAAAAAACAATAGCTGCATAAGCTTCCAGCTTTTGTGCAGTGTTGCTGGTGAGCACATGCGGTGATATAATAACTAAAATGCAACTTGTTTCATACAAAATACTTTCTTTAAATGGATATTTTATCGGAGGTTTCCCTATGAATAGGAAAAGTATCGGAGTAGGTTTTCTGGGTCTGGGCACTGTTGGTAGTGGTGTGCAAAAAATCCTTCAAATGAACCGGGAACAGGTAACCCGCCGGGCGGGAGCTGAATTTGAGGTCAAAAAAATTCTGGTTAGCGATCTACATAAAAAAAGGGAGGTAGATGTTAACAGTGATCTTTATACCTCAGACGCGGAGGAGGTTTTATGCCATCCAGAGATAGATGTAATCATTGAGGTTATGGGTGGCGTGGACGAAGCTAAAAGGTATGTAAAAGAAGCGTTACGAAACAAGAAATATGTTATTACTGCCAATAAAGATCTCATGGCTACATACGGCGCAGATCTTATGCTGCTGGCCGGTGAGCAAAGGCGGAATATTTACTACGAGGCCAGCGTGGGGGGAGGTATACCTCTTATTAGGCCCCTTAAACATAGTTTAGGTGGCAACCGCATATCTCGCATTATTGGTATTATAAACGGTACTACCAATTATATTCTTTCTAAAATGAGCCTGGAGAATATGGATTTTGAGACTGCGCTGGCAGAAGCCCAGGAAAAAGGTTTTGCCGAAAAAGATCCTTCCAATGATTTGGAAGGAATAGATGCTGGATACAAATTGTGTATACTAACCGGCCTGGCGTTTAACAGCCGCGTAAGCTTTGAAGATCTTCATGTTGAAGGCATAAACGGGATCAGCAAGAGAGATATTTTTTATGCCCGGGAATTAGGGTTTACATTGAAACTGCTTGCCATTGGCGAAGAAATTGATGGCTCCCTGGCTACCAGAGTGCATCCGGCTCTTATTCCTTCTACTCACCCTTTAGCAGGGGTGCTTTATGAAAATAACGCTCTCTATGTAGTTGGAAATGCTGTGGGTGAAGTGATGTTTTTTGGTCCTGGTGCAGGTTCTTTGCCTACTGGTAGCTCTATAGTTGCTGATTTAATTGATGTAGCTCATGAAATGCGCTGTCAGGATGATAACTCAGTTATGGAATTGCATTTCCAGGACAAGAAAATTATGGATATAGAAAGATTGTATTCAGCTTTTTTCCTTCGTTTACAGGCTAAAGACCAACCAGGAGTTTTTGCCAGCTTGGCTACGACTTTTGGAGACGAAAGTGTGAGCCTGGATATGATTATTCAGAAAAGCAGCCTAGAAGGACAGGCTGAGATTGTACTGGTAACCCATGAGGTAGAAGAACAATCCTTTAACCGTGCTTTAGATAGAATACGCGGATTTGCCTATATAAGAAAAATTAACAGTATATTTAGGGTAATTAAGGACTAGGAAGTTAGTGAGTCCTGTTTCAAATTGCTCTAAAAAAGTAGTCACTTACAGTTTGCCTTTATTTTTCAAGTGATCGTTTTTAAATCATTAACAATAGATATTTTTTGAAGGACTAAATACTGGTTTTGTGGAATATAAATATATACTGATTAGTATTTATTTTTTTGCATATTTAAATCCTTGTATTAAACTAAAAGAATGGTGAAAATGAATATTCTTAATGCTCTGGGCAGACCTACTTGGGCAGAGATTGATTTATCTCTTCTGGGTTCAAACATCAGGGAATTTCAAAGGATGCTGCCGGATAATGTCAAGATGATGGCAGTGATCAAGGCTGATGGTTATGGTCATGGTGCTGTAGAAGTAGCAAGGGTTGCCATAGATGAGGGGGTATCAATGTTGGGCGTAGCTTCCCTGGAGGAGGGGTTAGCTCTTCGCCTAAATAGAGTAGATGCCCCTATCCTGATCCTCGGACATACTTGTTCAAAACAGTGCCAATTTCTGTTGAATAACGAATTAACTCCTTCTATCTTTGATTGGGAGACAGCGAGTTCTCTTTCAAGCAGAGCAGAAAGCCAGGGAAGGGTTGTGGGAGTGCATGTTAAGTGTGATACGGGGATGGGAAGATTAGGTCTTAGTAATCAAAGAGAGGCACTTCATTTTTTGGAAAAAGTTTGTGCTCTGCCCGGTCTCAGGTTGGATGGAGTGTTTACACATTTTTCCACAGCCGATGAAGGGGACCGTAATTTTACTCTCAAGCAATTGAGGTTATTGCAGGATATTTTAAAAGTTTGTCGTGAAAAAAATGTGTTGATTCCCCTAAAACATGCTGCTAATAGTGCTGCCGCCATTAATTATCCAGAGACTCATCTTGATATGGCAAGGATAGGAATAGGACTTTACGGATACTATCCATCAAAGGAGATAAACAGAGAAAAGATTCAGATTGCTCCTGTTGCATCTTTAAAAACCAGGATTATTTTATTAAAAAGAGTTTCGGCCGGAACTCCGGTTAGCTATGGCAGAACATTCGTGACGCTGAAAGATACTTCTATCGCTGTGGTTCCATTGGGATATGGTGATGGCTACAGTAGGAGCTTATCTAACGTAGGAACTATGTTGGTGCGTGGTCAAAAGGTTCCCATAGTAGGAATGGTATGCATGGATATGTGTATGCTTGATGTGAGCAATGTTCCATATGTGAAAGAAGGGGATGAAGTGGTAGCTATTGGTACTCAGGGAGATGAACAGATAAGTGCTGACGATTTGGCTTTACAGTTGGGCACAATTAGTTACGAAGTGTTATGTAATATCAGCCCCAGGGTTCCCAGAATATATTATGCTAATGGAATGATATTAAACAAAGATCTATAGAAAGCTTATTTCTTTCCATGATAATTATTATCGTATTGTGAATAGAATACAATAAATATTTTTTTGGGGGTGCTTTCTTTGGAACGAACGAAGAGGATCATGATTAGCCTTCCCCAGAACCTCCTAAGGGAAGTTGATGGAGTTGTAGAGTTGGAAAGTAAGACCCGCAGTGAGTTCATTCGGGAAGCGATGAAATTATATCTTCAGGAGAGAAAAAAGAAACAGATCAGAGAGAGTATGCAGGAAGGATATATGGAGATGGCCAGATTAAATCTTTACCTGGCTAATGAGGCACTGGATGCGGAAAATGAGGCAGGTAGACTTGCCGAAGAAATGGTAAGTGGAGAGTGAGTGGAGTGGATGTAAGACGTGGTTATGTTTACTATGCGGATCTCAGCCCTGTTGTGGGCTCTGAACAGGGAGGATTCAGGCCAGTCCTAATCATACAAAATAATGTGGGAAATAAATACAGTCCGACTGTTGTTGTAGCAGCTATAACTTCACATATTAAAAAAGCCAAACTTCCCACCCATGTAGAATTACCATCAGTTCAATATGGCCTGGAAAAGGATTCTGTAATTTTGCTAGAACAGTTGCGGACTATCGATAAGCAAAGGTTGCAGCAAAAAATTACCGAATTAGATGATACAATTATGCCTTCGGTCAATGAGGCTTTGAAAATAAGCATGGGGTTAATAGATTTTTAGTCTATGGGAAAATTGCACAAAGGAGCCTTGTTGTGCATGAATTTATATTGTGATATATTATGATAGTAAATCGGATAAGCCTTTTGGGAGGTTAATTATAATGGAAAGGGAAAAAAAGCACAAGGTTCTGGTGAGCGATCCGGTATCGGAAGAAGGCATTAAGCTCATTCAGCAAGTAGCAGATGTAGATATAAAAACAGGTCTTTCGCCCCAGGAGATAATAGAAATTATTGGAAATTATGACGCGCTAATGGTGCGGAGTGGTACACAGGTTACCGCCGATGTTATTGAAGCGGGATTTAAATTGAAAGTAATTGGTAGGGCCGGTGTTGGGGTTGATAACATTGATGTGGAAAAGGCTTCCGAAAAAGGCATCCTGGTGGTTAATGCCCCGGAAGGAAACACCATTTCTGCCGCTGAGCATACTATGGCGCTTATGTTGTCGATGGCCCGCAATCTTCCGAAGGCCTCCTCTTCTCTAAAAGCAGGTAAATGGCAGCGAAGTGAATTCATGGGTATAGAATTGTTTAAGAAGACGCTAGGAATTATTGGTTTGGGTCGTATCGGTACAGAAGTGGCCAAGAGATCCAGATCATTCGGAATGAATATTATTGCTTACGATCCTTATATTTCTGCAGAGCGTGCCGAGAAACTAGGTATTATCTCCTGTTCGCTCGACGATGTATTTGCCCGGGCCGATATTATTACCATACATGCTCCCAAATCCCCTGTTACCAAGCATTTAATTGGGGAAGAGGAATTAAATAAGATGAAAGATGGTGTGCGGATCATAAACTGTGCCAGGGGAGGACTTATAGATGAGCAGGCACTTTATAATGCGTTGATAAGCGGAAAGGTTGCCGCAGCTGCCCTGGATGTATTTGAGAAGGAGCCTCCCAAGAATAACCCTTTGATGGAATTAGAACAGGTGATTCCCACGCCCCATCTGGGGGCTTCTACACAGGAAGCCCAGGTTAACGTGGCAGTGCAGGTTGCCGATCAGATAGTGCATATGATTAAGGGAGAACCGGTTCATATGGCTGTAAATGTACCCGTGTTGCCTCCGGAGATTATGTCCGAAGTCGAACCATTTATCCCCTTGATGAAGACCCTGGGAAGTTTTTATATGCAGGTTTTTAACGGCAGGGTGAAGCAGATCGAAGTTGCCTATAGCGGTGAAATAGCGGAGTACCCGGTAGCACCCCTTACCTCGGCTTTACTCATAGGGTTTTTGAGAGTTATGCTCAATAGTAATGTTAATTTTGTTAATGCACCTATAATAGCAAAGCAAAGAGGTATCAAGGTTAATGAAACTACGAGTAAAACAGCTTCTATTTATCAAAACCTCGTTACCATCACTGTTACTACTAGCGAAGGAAATTTTGTGTTAGCAGGCACTCTTTTCGAGGGCGGCAATATGCGTATTGTTCACATCGGGGATTATCATATTGACGTAGTTCCTTCCCGGTATATGTTGGTTTGCAAATACATCGATAAGCCCGGTATTATTGGAAAAATAGGAACTATCTTGGGTGAAAATGATATTAATATCGGCAGTATGCAGGTAGGTCGCCATGAAAGTAAAGGCGAGGCCCTTATGGCTTTGCAGGTGGACAATCCTGTTCCAGAAGAAGTTCTGAAAAGGCTGGATGAGGTAGA
>CAZMLU010000065.1:0-8610 GCA_964567295.1 uncultured Desulfovibrionaceae bacterium | reverse complement strand
ACGATCCCACCATCTGACCGTCTCTTTAAGAAAATCAATCGTCTCGCCCAAATCGCCGTGATGGGGGTACTTATGTCCCCAGGCACCTATAAGGCCTTTAACAGGAACATGGAGGTTTTCCACCAGCCGAAACACGGTATTGGAATAGCCGTCGGCCCACCCTCCTACAGCATAAACAGGGCATTTTATAGCATCATAGTTAAGGCAAACAGAACCGTGCTTCCAGTAGTCGTCAAAGCGTTGGTGCTCCAGCCAGTTTTTGAGCCAGAGTCCGCTGCCTTCCAACCTTTCCAGCCACATATCCCGCCACTTTTCTCCTGCAAGTTGGGGGTCCGGGGGGCAGGAATTATAGGCAAACATGGTCGAAGCCCAGGAAAGGTTGTCAGTGAGAAGGTTGCCTCCCATATAGTGGACATCGTCAGTATAGCGATTATCCGATGAAGCCACGGTAACCACGGCCTTAAGTTCAGGAGGTTGTAAGGCCGCTATTTGCAGTCCGTTGAAGCCTCCCCAGGAAATCCCTATCATCCCTATGTTGCCGTCACACCAGGGCTGAGAAGCGATCCATCGTAAAACCTCCAGGCCATCATCAAGCTCCTGCTGCAGGTATTCGTCCCGCAGAATGCCCTCTGATTCACCGCTACCACGAATATCAACCCTTACCCCGGCATAACCCTCCTCTGCATAATAGCTGTAAGTCTGGGTGTCCCGTACTGCTTTAAAATCTCTTTTGCGGTATGGAATGTACTCAAATATTGCAGGTACAGGGTGCTTCAAGGCATCATCAGGTATCCATATTTTAGCGGAAAGATGGCAGCCATCAGACATAGGTATGGAAATATGCTCGTGTATTATCATTGTCATATCCTGTCAATTGTTAGTATTATTTTTAAGTTGAAGGAATGGTATCATATACAATTATTGCTGTCAATAAAAGCAAAAAACAAAAGACTCTTTCAGAGTTACTATAAAAATATTAGAAACTCATCCACACTAAAAAAGATTTCTTTCGTTGAAAATGCCTGGTGAATTACCCTTCATAGCGCCTTGAGGGTCACTTTTTCCTATGATAAACTATTAAGAGATTCAGTTGTATTTACCTGATGTTAACATTAATAATACTTTGGAGGAGGTTAGGCGACATGTTAGATATTAAAATCTTGGAGCCGGATATTGAGAAGTGTGAAGAGATGGAACTGCAAGCGATTAAAGCTTCACTGGGGACAACGGTTGTCGTTAACGTGGAGAGGGTTCACAATATGGATAAAATAAAGAAGTACGATGTACCTTCGACCCCCGCCTTGGTTATCAATAAAAAAGTCAAGGCTCACGGCAGAATTCCGGATAAGAGTGAGATTGAAAAATGGGTCCAGGAAGAATTACAACTTGCCACGGCGTAATTAATCTCGCAATCCGTTCGACATATTTCGTAAAGGATAGAGTTCCTTTTCCTATTGAAGGGAAGAGGAACTCTACCTAGAAGGAAATTCTACTGACACCACCGTATGGCGCCTACTCTTCTTTTATCTCAAACTCGAAGGGAGGAGACGAAGAAGTGAGTGCTTCAGTGAATAGATAAGCGGTTTGTAGCGCTTCTGTGGGGCAGAGCTCAAAACATTCCCGGCAGTCCCAGCATTCCTTGGAAGCTATCTCCGGATTGAAGCTTATTTCGCGGCTGGTGCCGCTGCCCACAAAACCCACGGCGTAATTCCCTTTCACCTCCGCACAATACCTGACACATAGACCGCAATGAATACAGAAGGAAGACTCTTTTTGAAAGCGATCTTTTTCTGCGCCATATTCTTCCGCCAGAGCTCGCACATCCTTGGAGTCCGGAGCATGGGAGAGCATCATCTCCAGTAGAGTTCTACGAATCTCGATTATTTCGTCCGTTTTTGTGGTTACCACCAGGTTCTCTGCCACAGGATAAGAGCAGGCGGTGTGGAGATCGGTCCTGCCTTTAGCCTCTATTTCCACCAGGCAAATCCTACAGGCAGTATATGGTTCTAGATGTTCATGGTGGCAAAAGGACGGAATATCTATACCGGCATTGCGGGCAGCTTCAATGACGGTCATCCCTTCCTCGGCTTTTATTTCCTTATTATCAATCGTTAAGGTGACTTCGGCCATTTTTTTCGCCTCGCTTGCGTATTTATTCTATCGCCCGTTAGGCATTTGCACCGCTCGATGCAGCGGACAAAGCCTTGCAAACACATCCGGGGCAACTTTTCTCCTCGATATGAGCTTCATATTCATCCCGGAAATGCTTAAGGGTGCTGAGCAGCGGGTCAGACGCACCCTGCCCCAAAGCACACAGAGCAGCCTTTTTCTGCACCTTTGCTATAAGCTCCAACAGGTCCAGATCTTCTTTGCGGCCCCTTCCATCGCTGATCCTATTCAAAATGTTAAGCATATGCCTGAGGCCATCACGGCAAGGAGTACACTTGCCGCAGGATTCTTTAGCCAGAAAGTTAAGGAAATACTTGACCATATCTACAATACACGTATCCTCGTCAAGAACAATCAGGCTCGGGCCCATCGCCAAACCAACCTTGTCCAATTCCTCGTAATCTACCTGTAAATCAAGCAGGCTTTCCGGTACAAAGCCTCCCATCGGCCCGCCAACCTCAATCGCCTTGAACTTTTTATCCCCTATGATGCCACCACAAATATCAAAAACAACCTCTCTTAAGGTCATCCCCATAGGCACCTCAACCATCCCCGTGTTTTTGACCTTGCCTGAAATGGAAAACACACGGGTTCCCGTGCTACTTTCGGTACCTATGTCACAGTACCAATCAGCACCACGATTTATGATTAAAGGGACATTGGCCCAGGTTTGTAAATTGTTCAAAACTGTGGGCTTGGCCCAAAACCCTTTATCTGTAGCGTGATCATACTTCGTTCTGGGTTCACCTACCCTGCCTTCCATAGAAGCCATCAAAGCGGTTGATTCGCCCAGGACATAGCCTCCCCCGTCAATGCTTACCTTTAGGGTAAGATCGAAACCGGAACCCAGAATGTTTTCCCCTACAAGACCATATTCTTCAGCTTGTTCGATGGCTTTGTAAATGTTTTCCACCGTCTGCGGGAACTCATCACCCACAAAAACGTAAGCTTCACTTGCCCCGATAGCATAGGCACCTATAATCATTCCCTCTAGGACATTATGCGGATTCGCTTCTATAACCCTTCTATCGGCAAATGCTCCCGGATCGCCTTCATGGCAATTACAGATAACATAGCGGATATCAGCTCGAGAGCCCCGGCAAAACTTCCATTTTTTACCTGCGGGGAACCCGCTGCCGCTACGACCCCTCAGGCCGGATTGAATAGTCTCTTCCGTTACCTCTTCCGGTGACATGGTGTTTAAAACTTTGGCCAGGGCAGAATAACCACCTATAGCCAGGTAGTCTTCAATATTCCTGGGGTCAATCTTCATGTTGTCCTCAATAAGCAGCCGTTTTTGATTTTTGAAAAAAGGTATTTCATCTACTTGAACTATTTGTTCACCCGTATTCGGGTCAGTATAAAGAAGGCGCTCCACTGCCTTCTTGCCAGCTACGGTCTGGGAAACTATTTCCTCTACATCTTCCGGGGAAACCTCTACATAGCAGATCTCTTCGGGGTAAATAACAACGATAGGACCTCTTTCGCATAATCCAGGACAGCCGGCACTCCTGGTATCCACTTCGGCACTCAGGCCTTGTTTTTCAATCTCTGATTGAAAGGCAGCTATTACTTCACCTGCACCAAGGCCGAGACATCCGGTGCCGGCACATACTGAAATGCAGGACTTGTTCGGGTCTCTTTTGGATAATATAACTTGTTTAACTTTCTCTAATTCCTCAGGTGATTTTATCCGTGGCATAATCTTCCCTCACAATCTTCCCTCATTCGTATTTTTGTAACGCCTCTGCTGTTTCGGCAGCTGATATCTTGCCGTGAATCTGTCCGTCGACCTCCATCACCGGGCCTAACGCACAGCAGCCAAGGCAGTTAACGGTCTCCAGGCTAAATTTCAAATCCAGGTCCGTTTCGCCGGGTTTGATCCCGGTCAGGTCTTCCACCTTGTCCAGGACGTTCTGCGCACCGCGAACATGGCAGGCAGTTCCCATACAGATGTGAATCTCGTGGCGTCCTTTGGGAACCAGGCTGAAAGCCTTGTAAAAGGTGGCAATATGCTGTATGCGGGTTAAAGGAACTTCCAACCTTGCGCTGATCTTCTCCAGCGCTTCCCTGGGCAGCCAGCGATTCTCACTCTGGATCTCCAGTAAAACCTGGATGAGCGAACTGGCTTCAGCACCGTGCTTGTCAATGATTTGATCAATTCTGTCATTATCCATGGCTTCTGTTTTCATCTCCTCCTTTAACCTGTTGCACTCTCTGCTTTTTCACTTACTGCAAGGGCAAAGCGCTTTTCGTCTTCCTCATATCTTACCAGCCCCTGCTTGGAGGAACTGTTCAGGTGCTTCGATACTTCCGAGGGGCTAAGACCCAAAACTTCCGCTATTTCTCCCGTGGAAAGGGGCTTCTCCTGCAGCAGCAACATGATTTGGCTTATGGCCAGCTTGTCAGCTATAAGCTCACCGAACAGCCTCTCAAACTCCTCACTGGAATAAAACTGCTCAAATTCTTCCTGCGTGCTAAAATGCCCTCTTAACCTTTCGCTTTCTACCAGCCTAATGTAGGGGACCAGCTTGGTAACAGCTTTCAGGTTTATCTTCAGCTGCTCTTTTGCCAACCCTTCGCTTTCGCCCAGGGGGCCAATTTCCCGTACCTCGCCGACAAAATCATCGACCACTTCGGCAAAAAGGTTCCCCTCACCGGAAGACATGAATTCCATCCGCAGCCGGTTGGGGTTCAACCCTATATATTCCATTATCTTTTTGGTGAGCATCACCAGGTTTAAAGCATGAAAATTGCCCTGGGTGATATAGTTGCACTCGTTAAGATGGCAGCCGCCTATAAATACACCGTCCATCCCGTTCGTAAAAGCTCTCATGACATGTGACAGGTCAATTCTACCGGTGCACATGACGCGAATAAGTCTGATCTCCGTCGTGTATTGTAGTCTGGAAACTCCAGCCAAGTCCGCAGCTCCGTATCCTCACCACTGGCATACAAGGCCGAGTATTTTAGGCTTGAATTGCTGTCCTGCACTCATTCGCTAACACCTCCTTGTACAATAGAGTTGTCTTACTTCCCCGCTAATCATGAGCTGATCTTGACACTCACTTAGGGATTCCTTCTTCGTGCATTGATGTGTTTGGAAACTTCTTTAAACCTTTTGTTAAACCGCAGCTTCAACCTTTTCCTTCTCCACGGTCTCCTCCGAGACTACGGCGTCGATCTGGCTCAATATCTCTTCATCGGTGAAGTGCTTGAGCTGTATCGCTCCTGTCAGACACTTTGCATTGCAGAGACCGTCCCCCTTGCAGAGCACGGGATTAACGACAGCCTTTATACCAAGATCTGTTTCACGCAGTTCTATAGCACCATATTTGCAAGCCGCGACACAAGCCCCACAGGTAACACACTTGTTCTCATCCACCTCGCAGATAGCTCCGGAAACGGTTACTATATCGTTGGAAATAAGTGTTAATGCACGTCCGGCCGCGCCGTAAGCCTGGCTAACTGTCTCCGAAATGAATTTAGGATAGTGGGCGATCCCGCACAGGTAAACGCCATCGGCGGGAAACTCCACCGGTCTTAACTTGACATGGGCTTCTTTGAAGAAACCGTCCGGGTTAATCCCCGCCTGGAACATGGTTTCCATCTGCCGGGTGCTCGCGGAAGGGATAACCGCGGCAGCCAGGGCGATGATATCCGCTTCCAGCTCCAGCTTCTTACCCAGGACATAGTCCGGCACGGTGACCATTAAGACGGGACGGCCGTCTTCTTCGCTTTCACCCTCTTCTATCTCGGGTTCGGCCTCGGGCTCGTAGCGAATAAACTTGATATCCTTGTCCGCGGCTTCGCGGTAATAATCTTCATTATACCCGTAGGTTCTTATATCCCGGAAGAGAATGTATATATCCATCTCCGGGTTGCTCTCTTTTAGCTCCAGGGCATTCTTGATGGACTCGCTGCAGCAGATGCGGCTGCAGTAGTTGCGGTCCTCGTTCCTACAGCCCACGCACTGAATCATCACCATGCTCTGGGCGCCGGTTACCTTTTCATCATTAGCGGCTACTTTCTCGTCCAGCTCCAGGTGGGTCATCACCCGCTCGTCTTCCCCGTACAGGTACTCGGTGGGGGTGTAGACATCGGCGCCGATAGCGATAATGGTAGCGCCGTGTTTAATCTCCGTGACTCTGTCTCCCTGCTGTACGGTAGTAGCAAAGTTTCCTAAATAGCCGGTGGCTCCGGTGATGGCGGCCTCGGTAGAGACATGCACCAGGGGGTGTTTGTATATCTTGGCGATCAGCTCTTTCAGGTACTGCTGCACATCCAGGCCCTCCAGGGTTTCGTGGATTCTTCTGGCCGTTCCGCCAAGCTCTTGCTCCTTCTCCAGCAGGTAAACGTCATGGCCCTGTTCCGCTATGGATAAGGCAGAGGTCATCCCGGCGATGCCTCCTCCTACCACCAGCGCGGTCTTGGTCACGGGCAGGTCGATCTCCTGCAGGGGTTCCAGGTAGCGAGCTCTGGCAGTAGCCATACGGATAAGATCCTTTGCTTTCTGCGTGGCTTTTTCCTTTTCCTTGGGGTGGACCCAGGAGCAGTGCTCCCTGATATTGACCATCTCGTAATAGTATTGATTCAGCCCCGCCTCCCGCAGGGTGTCCCTGAACAGCATCTCCAGGGTGCGGGGTGAACAGGCAGCCACGATTACGCGGTTGAGATTTTTTTCTTTGATCATCTCCGTAATTTGCTCGGCACTGTTAGTGGCACAAGCAAAAAGCTGATCCTGCGCGTAAACCACGTTAGGAAGTGTTAATGCGTAATCCACGGCAGAAGGGACATTAACCACCCTGCTGATATTGGCCCCGCAGTGGCACACAAAAACCCCGATCCTGGGCTCCTGGCCGACAACATCTTTCTCAGGCGGGTATTCCCGTTCGGTGGAAAGATCGCCCCGCCGGTAATTTAGAAGCTCCCCGCACTGGGAGCCGGCCCCGCTGGCTGTTACGACTGATTCGGGGATATCCACCGGCCCCTGGAAGGCGCCGCTGATGAACAGGCCCGGGCGGCTGGTCTCCATGGTGTTTAAGGGACTGGTTTTGCAAAAACCGTGCTCGTTCAGCTCGATGCCAAACTTCTCGGCCATCTCCACCGCATAAGGCGGCGGGGTCAGCCCTACGGAAAGGACTACCAGGTCAAATTCTTCGTCCTTTACACCTTCATCGGTAGTGGCGTAGCGAATGGTAATCTTTTTGGTCTCCGGGTCTTCTTTTACCACGGAGACATAGCTCCTGATAAACTCCACCCCGGGCAGGTTCTCGGCCCTCTGGAAGAATCTTTCGAAATCCTTGCCATAGGAGCGGATATCGTTGTGGAATACAGTGCACTCTGCGTCTGCGTCATGTTCCTTGGTCAAGATAACCTGCTTCTGGGTATAGGTGCAGCAGACCGAGGAACAGTAGCTGTTGCCGCCCGGCGGGTTCACCTGCCGGGAACCGACGCACTGGATCCAGGCCACCTTGTGGGGATGCTGCAGGTCGGATGGGCGCAGCACCTGGCCTTCGTAGGGACCTGTTGAAGACAGCAGCCGTTCATAGTCCATACTGGTGAGCACGTTCGCGTATTTTCCGTAGCCAAAATCCTCCCGCAGCCCGGGGTCAAATTCGTCAATGCCCGGCGCCAGGATTACCGCTCCCACTTTTATCTCGACCTTTTCGTCCGTCTGGGTGAAATCAATGGCTTCGTTCTGACATACCGCTTCACAGATGGTACATGTATTTCCCTTCAGGTAACGACAGCTTTCATCAATATAAGTAATCAAGGGAACTGCTTGCGAATAGTATATATGGATGGCCTTACTGTCGTTAATATTCTGGTTAAATTCATCCGGATAATGGACCGGGCATTGTTCTACACAGGTGCCGCAGCCCGTACATCTTTCTTCGATAACATAGCGGGGCTTCCTCCGCAACGTTACGCTGAAATTACCGGCGCGCCCCTCCATGCTTTCAATTTCCGTATAGGAATAGACTTCTATATTATCATGCCGGTCGACCTCGACCAGTTTGGGTGAGAGTATTCACATAGAACAGTCGTTGGTGGGAAAGGTCTTGTCCAGCTGGGCCATATGGCCACCCAGTGCAGGCGCCCTGTCGACCAGGTAGACCCTGAAACCTGAAGCGGCCAGATCCAGCGATGCCTGGATGCCGCTGACTCCACCGCCGACGACCATAACGTCCCCAAAGTTGCCTCCGGCAAGTCTTTCAAGAAGCGGTCCTCCAATTCTTTCCAGTTCTTTCTCCATTAGCTCTTTTTCCACTTTCTATCACCTCATCAGGTTTTATGTGAGCACTTCCAGGAGGATTTCTGTAATATCCTTCACCTGGATGGTTTCTTCATAACCCAGTCCGGAGCGGGCCTCCGTCTCCATGAGATCTTATTCCTTCTTCGACAAGCGGGCAAAAGTATCGGCGATTCTATCCTTGC
>CAZMLU010000064.1:0-8635 GCA_964567295.1 uncultured Desulfovibrionaceae bacterium | reverse complement strand
AAATTTCGATGGAAACCATATGTATTATAGCTTTAAAGGTGCTTTTTGATTTGTTAACGTAGAATTTAGGTAATACAATGTTTATGGGTATAGGCCTTACTATCGGCAATCCTACCGTAATTATGCCCATTCCTAATGTAGATGCTATTTTAGAGGCCATGCAACGATATAAGATAACGCTCTTACTTGGTGTTCCAGCCCTTTACCGCATGATTCTGGAAAATGACAGGTTAGACATGTATGACCTTTCCTCGATGAGGTTTTGTTGGAGCGGGGGCGATGTGCTCCCTGTGGAGATTTTTAAAAGATTCAAAAAATTGACCGGCCTGCCAATTTTCCAGGTATACGGCTCTACAGAAGTAGGGCACCTTTGTTTAAGCTCCCTTGATAAAGAACCTCTGCCTCAAAATTTAGGAAAACCGTTTGCATCTAGGGAAATCAAAGTTGTTGATGCTGATACTTTAGAAAAAGTACCTGAAGGGGAGGTAGGAGAGCTACTTGTAACATCTGAATTTATACTTGACTATTGGAAAAAGCCTGAAGAAACCGAAAGGGCTTTTGTGCAGTTAGACGGAAAAAGATGGTACAGAATGGGCGATTTTGTGCGTATGGATGAAAATGGGGAGCTTAAATATGTAGATAGAAGGGCAGATGTTATCAAGCATAAAGCTTACCGTGTTTCAGCATCAGAGATTGAAGCTATACTCCAGGATCATGAAGCAGTAATTGGTGCCTGCGTGGTAGGTGTACCTGATAGCAAGGTTGGTGAACGTATTAAAGCCATAGTAGTGCTTAAAGAAGATATTAGAGGTGTAAGTGCAAATGAGCTTACCAAATGGTGCCGGGAAAAACTCGCTTCCTATAAAGTCCCACAATATATAGAGTTTAGGGATATGCTGCCTAAATCAAAAGTAGGAAAATTATTAAGACGTGAAATAAGAGACGAGGAGCGCAGACGCCAAGCATAGTTTAAATGCGATTAATATTCTAGATGATATGAACCAAGTATAACAAAGTGTCTATTTTATAAAATCCGGTTTTTTAACCGGATTTTTCCATATGATCTTTTAATGGAGACTTTTTTCGCACACAACCTAACTTCCCGGGTATTTTATAACTATGTACCTAAAAATAGTGGTGATAATCGGCTTTATAAGCACTTTTTTCCTTGCAATTCTCCCGAATCATAGTTCATTGCGCTGACCTACATGTGCGCTTTGCGCAAAAAGATGCGCGAGACCGGACTGATTGAAAAGTAAACGGTTCGGGAACTGCTCTTGGAGATGGAGGCGCTGACTCAAATCTGCTATTCCGAAAAGTACGAAAGTCTCCTGGCGGAGATCACCAAGCCACAACGTCAAATCATGGAAAGCCTGGAGATTAAGCCAGCATAGTTATAATTTTCCGGGAATTTAGGTATTGAGCTTGACGAACTGCCGGTAATTGCACCCGGATCTGATATCCTGATGGAGGAAGGCATGGTTTTTGCCCTGGAACCGAAGTTTGTCTTTCCGGGTGGAGTGGTCGGTGCGGAAAACACTTACCTGGTGACCGCGGAAGGGTTGGAGAAGATCACTGTATTTGAGGAAGAGATTATATACATTTAGCGGAGCATTTGTTTTTGACGGCCGGGGCGTTTTTTTCGTTTTTGAAAAGCTCTTACTCCTACCCAGGCAATAAAGCCGAAAAGAATAATTATAAGCAAGGGTGCAATAATGGAGATTACGGCCATGACAACCGAAATGACAGTTTCTATGGTTGAAACCACGGGGTTGGCCATTCCTCCGGATGTGGCTGTCGATCCAGTATGAAGCAGTGTGCTGGTGGTTTTGGTGGTTAGTGAGGCCCCTCCACCGGCAACAATGGCCAGGGTCCAGGTGAGCAGGGGGGGCATATCAATAATTACGGAGGCGGTAATGATCGTTCCCGCAACTGCGGCAAAGGGAATGCTGATGGTGCTTAGTAGGTTGTCGATATATGGGAAAAGGTAGGAGAGGACTTCCAGCACTGCCGCCACGGCGAAAACGGTTAAAGCCGGGTAAGTGCCGATCCATTCAAAAGCCTGGGAGAGCTCCAGGTAGCCAGTAAGGGAAGCAATGCTCATAATCAGTAAGGGAAGAAAAATGCGAAAACCCGATGTGGCGCTCAGTCCGATACCCATTAACAAGCTAAAAATTAGTTCCATACATGCCTGCCCCTCAAATTATTTCGCAGCCTATTGTTAGTTTATTATCTCCAATTATAGCGAGCGAGTCAAGTAAGGTATAACTTTTCCCCCAGGGCCTGCAATGATTTGAAACTAACAAACAGCGTAAAATAGGAATATATATTATTTATTTATCCAGGAAAAGGGACATTCTGCACGATATTAATAATTATTCAAAAATATTAATACAAAATAAGAAATGCTATTTTAGTGGCAGGGAAATGACTCGGTGCTGTAGAATTTGTAGTTATAAGAGAAGTAATCCGATACTTTTTATAGGTGTCGATTTTAGAAATTATTTATTCAAGTCCTGATTGATATATACAAAAAGGAAGGTGTCGAAAATGCTCCCTGAATCTGCCAAAAAACTGGCGGCCGAAGTGGCTTTGGACAAAGCGATTAACTATGTTTCCAAGAATCCCGAGAAGAATTTAATCACCATCATGGATTTTCTGGAAAAAATGGCTTCAGAGCCGCAGCATAAAAAAATGGTAGAGGTTGTTAAAGACAAGTTTGAAACTAATCCCGCGATTATGGAACAAACACGGCGTGTTGCTAGCAATCCTAAAATGCTTCACAATCTAATTAATTCCTGGATCCTGAAAGGTACTTTTTGGGGAAGGCCCAGAAGGGACCAGGTTGCCAATGAACTGGGAGTGATGGTGCCCGCTGCCCTGCTTATAGATCCCACTTCGGGTTGCAACTTAAAATGCGAGGGATGTTGGGCGGGCGAGTATGATAAAGGTGTACATATGGAGCCGGAACTTCTCAGCCGCATCATTAGCGAGGCCAAAGAAATAGGTATCCACTGGATCGTGCTTTCCGGGGGAGAACCATTCGTTTACCCCAAACTCCTAGATGTGGTGGGTGAGCATTCCGATTCCTTCTTTATGGCTTATACCAACGGCACCCTTATCGATGAAAAGGTTGCCGACCGCCTGGCTGAACTGGGCAACCTCTCTCCTTCCTTTAGTTTAGAGGGATGGCAGCAAAAGACTGACAGGAGAAGGGGGCAGGGCACTTTTGAAAAGGTGAGCCGTGCCATGGATCTCTTAAGAGAAAGAGGGGTTTTCTTCGGAAGTTCTATTACTGCCATGCGCTATAACGTGGAAGAAATTATGAGCGAGGCTTTTATCGATTTCCTGGTGGAGAAAGGCGCGCTATACTCCTGGATTTTTCATTACGTTCCCGTGGGAAGCGATCCCGATATCGAACTCATGCTTACTCCGGAACAAAGGCTTTGGATGGTGCACAGGCGTAAGGAGCTGAGATCCGTTAAGCCAATTCTTATCGCTGATTTTTGGAACGATGGATACTACACTGGCGGATGTATCGCCGGGGGCAGGCAATACTTTCATATTAACGCTGCAGGGGACGTAGAGCCCTGTGCATTTGTGCACTTTGCCGTTGACAATATTAAAGATAAAAGCCTTAAGGAAGTTTTACAGAATCCCTTGTTCAAGGCTTTCCAGGACCGAGTTCCTTTTGATGAAAATTTTTTAGCTCCCTGCCCCATTATTGACACCCCGGAGGCCCTGCGGGAGATGGCGGAGGAAGCGAAAGCCAAACCGACCCATGAGGGAGCTGAAAGTGTGATAGAAGACAAAATTGCTTCTTACCTGGATAATCTCTCTGCACGCTGGAAGGAAAAGATTAAAGAACTTGACCAGAACTCGGGGCGCTAAGCAATTTCTGTTCTGATAAGGCCGATACTGCATGATGTTCTCTAAAGAAATTTGCCATGAAAGAAGGTGCCGGGGACCATTAATACTTTGGAAAAATCGACTATTTGCCGAACCGCTTTTTGCTTTGTGTTGATCATAATGCTTTTTTCATTAATTCTGACACTACCTGTCTTTAGTGCCGGACACGAGGATGTTACAGTGTTAGTAGACACAAAAACAGTTATATTTCCAGAGCACCAGGGTCCTATATTTGATGAAAATAACAGGCTTCTTGTTCCGGTCAGATTTATAGTGGATGCTTTTGATTCCGATTATACCTTTACCAGGGTTGATTGGAACGGTGAAAATAGAATGGTAAGCCTCCTTTTACAAAAATTGGAGTTTCCCCTGGCCGAAGAAAAAAGAAATGCGCTGCGGCAGGGTGCGCGTGGTGTTGAACAGTTGGGTCGCTCCATAGCGGAAGAAACGGAAGTCAAACTTATTATCGGGGCTTACGAAGCCAGTGTGAACGGTTCCACGGTTGGTTTTGACACCAGCGCTCAAATCTATAACAACCGGACTATGGTTCCTTTGAGATTTGTGAGCAAAGCCCTGGGGGCAAGGGTGAACTGGGATGCCGTTAGAAGGCAGGTCAATATCTTTACCATGACAGAAACTTCGGCAAAACCGGAATCTGCAGAGTATGTAGAGTATGAAGAGCATGTAGAAAAAGATAATGAAAGAGACAAAGATGTCATCAATCGCCTTGTTAGTAATCCTTATGAAGGAATCAATTGGAGCACCACCGAAAAACACAAGGCGGCTTTGCATTTTCATACAGACCTTTCTGACGGGACCCTCTCCCCGGCAGAAGCTATTGAACAATACCGTCAGCGAGGTTTTTCAGTACTTTCTATAACCGATCATGACGATATGGGCAATCCCAGGCCTACCTGGCCGTGGCCCTATACCCCCGAAGGCATGCTTCCCATCAAGGGTAACGAGCTCTCCTATCAGCATCATATCACTACGTATTTTACAGATTATTATGGTAGCCAAGAGGGCAACGTAGCAGAAAGCCTGTTTGCAGTAGAGTCACGAGGCGGCCTAGCTGTTTTTGCGCACCCGGGGAGGTACAATAGTCCCGAGAATTGGGATTGGTACGTGCCTTACTACCGTCAATTTAACAGCTTGTTCGGGCTGGAAGTTTACAACATGGGGGACAGGTTTCCCTCTGATAGGGAGCTTTGGGATAATTTGCTCGGGTATTTTATGCCGGACAGACCCATTTACGGAATGGCCAATGACGATATGCACCTTCTTCGGACGCTGGGAGTGAACTGGAACATGCTGCTATTGGAAGAGCTATCCACATCTGAAGCAAAAAAAGCAATGGAAGAAGGACGCTTTTTCTTCAGCTACGCCCCGTTGGGCACCGCACCTTCTATAGAGAAAGTTATCATTGAAGATGGTATTATTGAAGTAGTGGCACAGCAAGGCGAAGTGCAGTGGATTGCCAACGGAAAAGTCATCCATAAAGGCAGCCGCCTTGAATATAAGCATAACCCTTCGATTCAAAACTATGTGCGGGCTTTCGTGGCAACAGGAATAGGCAGAACCTATACCCAGCCTTTCGGATTCACCAGAGATTAAATTAAAAAACTTGTTGATAAGGCAGGAATATTATGTTATGTACAGAATAAATAAGATATAAGGGATATAATTAGTCTTTTTTATAAGTTGATGTAACAAAAAACATAGAAAGCCGGTAATTATCATGCAGATTACACGCCAATCAGAATATGCCATCAAGACCTTACTGGAACTGGCTCGTATTCCTTTCGGGCAAACTATGCCAACCGGAGAGATAGCAGAAGAGCAGGATATTCCCGAGGTCTTTTTGAAAAAGACTATCCAAATGCTGGTCCGGGGAGGGTTGGTTGCAACACAAAGGGGCGCCCAGGGAGGAGTTCGCCTTAGCGTTTCAGCTGAACAGGTGACAATTATGGATATTATAGAGGCTGTAGAAGGACCGCTGGCCATTAATCCCTGCCTTACAAAGGGAAATCACTGCCAGAATGAATCATTATGCCAGTTAAGGCCTGTTTTGGAGCGAGCCCAGAGTGCTTTGAAAAAGGAGTTAAGCCGGGAAACCCTGCAGGAGATTCTGGATAATAGCCGAAGAGCGGCAAGCAGAAGTTAAAAAGGGTAGGTATATATTTTTTCAATTATGTAGATATAAAAGGTCCAATTAGGCTTTTTATGAGGGAGAATAAAAATAAAAAGGAGGTATTTTCCGTGCAGACCCCTAGATGTCCCGGTCAAGATATAAGGTACTGGAAACCCGAAGATATATATGAAGATAAATGCCCTGGCTGCGGCAATACCCTGGAATTTTGGAAGACCGATGTCCGTGTGCGTTGTGAAAAGTGCAGGAGGATAGTTAGCAATCCTCGTTTTGATATGGGTTGTGCGGAATGGTGCTCTTATGCTGAACAGTGCCTGGGAGAAGTTAGTAAGGGTTACGGTCGGCCTGGCTCCTTTTTGGAAAAAATCAAAGAAGCAATGAAAAATAATCTTGAGAACGGAGATTTCGAGAAGCTGGAAGAGACACTTTCTATAGCTGAAAGTCTTTCAGAAAAAAGAGGAGCAGAGCTTATCGTTGTTGTAACAGCTGCCTGCCTGAGAACTATTCGTAATACTTTTGAAGAAAAGGAATCGCTTAAGGCCGCAGAGAAATTTATCCAGCAGGTAGATCCGCCCCGCCTTGCATTGGAGGAAGCCTATCAGGTAGTAGGGGAGCTGGAAAAGGGCGAAGCGAAAAGCCTTAATGCTCGCATGCTATATAAATCTATTAAGCTTCAGGGTTTAAAGAAAGAAGGGAGAGAATAGAGATGGGAGAGAAGATGACAAGGGAGATTGTTCGTATTGACGAGGAGCTTTGTGACGGCTGTGGACTTTGTGTTCCGGCTTGCGCAGAGGGGGCAATCCAGGTAATTGACGGCAAGGCCAGGCTGGTCAGCGAAAGCTTCTGTGACGGGTTAGGTGCCTGCCTCGGGGATTGTCCCCAGGGAGCAATTTCTATTGAGGTGCGTGAAGCCGAATCATTTGACGATGAAGCCGTAGAAGAATATATTAGGTCCCAGCAAGAAAAACAGGAAAGCAGCTGTAATACTTGCCCGTCAAGCCGCGAGATGTTGTTGGAAAAAGAGACGGAAGTGATAGGAGAGGCGAAACGTGAAAAAGAGGGCGAAGAGAGGGAACAAGCAGATCTTTCTTCCGAACTTAGCCATTGGCCCGTGCAGCTAAAGCTCGTCTCTCCCGATGCAAAGTTTCTAGAACGGTCACAGCTGCTGATAGCTGCTGACTGCGCGCCCTTTGCCTTCGCCGATTTTCACAGGCGCTTTCTAAAGGGGAATGCTTTGCTTATAGGATGTCCTAAACTTGACGATGCTTCCCTTTACTACCAGAAGCTGACCGAAATCTTCAAAAAACATAAACCAGAAAAGATAACCGTGGTAATTATGGAGGTTCCCTGCTGTTCGGGTCTTTCCCAGCTGGTCAAGAAAGCCGTTGAGGAGGCCGGAATTGATGTAACCCTGGAGACAGCCGTTATAGGTGTAAACGGAGAGGTGAAAATTTCTACTAAATAGAAAGGAGGCAGGAAAGTGAAAAATGTTGAAGAAATAGAAAGGGAAGTATAAAGCGGAAGAAATAATCGGCATTTTCTTGCATGGTATTAAAGGTTAGATAAAAAAGTGAATGGGGGAAGATGATTTTTGAATCCCGGGCTTCTTAAACTCTACCAACAGCGCCGCTCCGTATTCCGGGAGAAGCAAGACAGGGCCCAAAAATCCAGTAACGGTATTTCCTGGCTGCGCCTTCTGTTCTTCCTCCTGGCTGCGGGGACTTTTCTATACGGCCTTTATGGTCCGTATGGGGGAGTTGTATATCTGGCTCTTCCCCTGGTGGTTGTATTTGTGGGGCTGGTAGTTAAACACAAGAGGCTGCAGGAGGAGATAGATTTTCTGAAAAAGCTCGTCACGATTAACGATACTTCATTGCTACGCCTTGATTGGAAATGGACGTCCTTTTCCGGGCGGGGCGACCATTATGTGGATAACGACCATCCTTATACCAGCGACCTGAATATTTTCGGTCAAGGTTCGCTTTTCCAGTATATAGACGCCACTAGCTCTTTCCGCGGGGAACGTCTCCTGGCGGAAATGTTGAGCCGTCCTGCACCTGTAGAAGAGATCGAACCACGCCAGGCTGCCATTTCTGAGTTGGCTTTTCGCCTGGACTTCCGGCAAAACTTCCAGGCTTCGGGGATGGAAGAGCATTTTAAAAGACAGGATCCCGAAGATGTGCAATCCTGGGCTGAAAACTTTCCTGCTCCCCGAGGTTGGTCCACCGCATTGCTTTATCTTCCGCTCCTTACCTTTTCAGTGTTCATTCTGGGGTTGCTCGGGCTGGTCACTTATCTGCCTGCAGTAATCTTGTTGGGAATACAGATTATTGTGGCTCTACCGGGAGAAAGAAGGGCCCAGGAGCGTTTCGCCAAAACGGATAAAGCAGTGCAGCGTCTCAAACGCTACGAAAAGCTTATGCAATGGGTCGAGCAGGAGGATTTTCAGGCTCCCTTCCTTATTGCCCAAAAAGAGCGGCTTTTTTCTCAAGAACAGCCCGCTTCGCATCACGTAAGAAGAATAGTGCACATAGCAGACCGCAACAACCTGCGCTTCAGCAATGGCATGATCTATCT
>CAZMLU010000063.1:0-8641 GCA_964567295.1 uncultured Desulfovibrionaceae bacterium | reverse complement strand
TTCCCCCCCGTAAATACGCACCTTCTTCTCTTCAACAGCTCCCTGAAAAGAAACTTTTAAGGAAATTTCGCCCGCCTGCTTGGCCTTCAAGGTACCCCTCTCTACAGCTGCCCGCTCCGGATCAGATACTTCCCAGGAGAGCTCCCCGGGTTCGATACGCAAAGGGTGATAATGCCGATCGTGCCCGGTCACGGTATAATCTGCTTCTGTGCCTTTCAGCAGCCCCTCAACCCCGCGGAGGAAAAGTTTTGCCGCCTCCTCCGTCCTGGGTGCCCGGTTAAAAATACCGATAGCACTGGGTAAGGACCTTTCAAAACCGTGGCGAAGCCGGCTGACTACCTGGGGCTCAAATTCGCCCAGTTTACGGCTTACCATGGCGGTAGAACCGCCCCCGTCCAGGTTGAGAGCCCGCGATGCTCCCAGGCGGCTCATGAAAAGGGCCAGCTCTTCCATGGTTGCTCCCGCCAAAGCCGGGGTCCCATCGATGGTCACAAAAAATACTTTTTTGCCGTCGGAGCTCATACCCACCGCTGTTCGGGAAGCCCTGGTGGCGCCGGGGGAGGGCAGCCTGCTGGAGTCCACAGGGCTGCCGTCGGCAACCAGGACCACGTGTCCTCCCACGGCCATATCCAGTTTTTGAGGCGGCTCGATCCCCAACCTGTACTCCAGGGTAGTGCCTGCCGATGCATGCTCTTTCAAAAAGGCAGCTCCCTTTCCTTCAGCGATCAACACAAAACCGTCATGGGGGATAGAAACCGTTTCTGCATTTTCAATCACCTGCTGGACGATCCCATTCTGCACCAATACTTTCAGAACCGGGCCCTCAAAAAAAACTGAGGATACTTCTTTACCCCAATTCCGATCATACAGAAAAATATTATCATCGTTTCGATAGGTCTGATTATAACCGTACAATTGATACCTGTGTGTCCCCCGGCTGATGACTTCGCCGCTGAACAACCAGTTTGTAATGTGCGCTGTTCTATTTTCATCGATGCCAAAGCCGAGCCAGCTTCTGTCATCGCTGGGGGAAGAGATAATTTGTTTTTCTTCCATATGTAAACCGAAAGGAGCTGCAGGCCTGGCAAGATGGAAAAAGTCGGCATTGACCGCAGCCACGGCTCCCTGTTCCCCGGCCATTTCTCTGACTGTCTGCCGTTCGTTGAATCCTTCCCGGGGATGCATGGCCTGGATTTCCACATAAGGGTTGCTTAAATCCACCTCCAGCATCCTCGCCGGCAGTGTCTGCCCGCCGATATTCAAGTTATAGCGGTAGAGATGCGTACCCTCGCTGACCCTTTCCTGCCCCACCAAATTATAATCGAGAGCCTGGGCAGTCGAGACACTGTCACCAACAATACTTCCCGAGAACAAAAGTAACACCGCACAAAAAAATAAAACCAACACACTAACAAAACGCCTCATTAACAAAGCCCTCCCCCGTGATCTTCATTATTCCTCAGTACCTCATTTAAACAGAATATCACTTAATTTACAAGGTCAAAGTTTCCTCAAGGGACAGCTTGTAGAGGCAACCTGCCCCGTTTCAACCTATTTCTCTGCCTTTTAAGCAAGCAATTAACCATTATCCGGCCCGGAACAGCAAAAAGAATAATATTAGAACATTTAGATACTTTGCACTGCCGCGCACTAAAAATATTGACATTTAGAATGAAAACTTGCTATAATTATATCCATACAATGGGGACATATGGCTTATTTAATTACTCTGGACACAAGAACGCTAAATTTCCTGCAATATCGGTGAAAAATGCCTTTTCCCTCAAGAAAACTCTGCCTTACAGCAAATTAAGAGGGCCGTACTGCTGCGGTTCGGTCCCATTTATATACCATTTACTTATATATTATTATACACTTCATAATTAAGGGAGGGATAAAATGGAAAAACCATATAAAGACCTTAAAGATGCCGATCCCCAACTTATGAAAACGGTAATCGGCAAAATTTTAGCAAAGCACCTCATGGAAGGCACCCTGCAGCCGGGAAATGAAATCGGTATACGGATTGACCAGACCCTGACCCAGGATGCTACAGGCACTGTGGCATACCTGGAGGCTGAAGTCCTGGGCATGGACCGTGTTAAAACGGAGTTGTCGGTCAGCTACGTTGATCACAACACCTTGAAGATGGACCACAAAAACGCGGATGACCACAGCTATCTGCAAAGTGTGGCGGCAAAATATGGCCTTATCCTTTCCAAGGCGGGCAACGGCATCTGCCACCAGGTCCACCTGGAACGTTACGCGCGGCCGGCAAAAACTTTATTGGGCTCGGACAGCCACACTCCCACGGCTGGCGGCATGGGAAGTATGGGAATCGGAGCCGGAGGCCTGGATGTAGCGCTGGCCATGGGAGGACAGCCTTTCTTTCTAAGAACGCCGCAGGTTATCGGGGTTAAGCTGACCGGCAGCTTAAAGCCCATGGTCGCTGCCAAGGATGTGATCCTGGAAGTGCTGCGCAGGCTGGGGGTCAAAGGCGGCGTGGGCAAGGCCCTGGAGTATTTCGGCCCCGGTATAAAGACACTTACCGTGCCCGAAAGGGCCACCATTACCAACATGGGAGCCGAAACCGGCGCGACCACCTCTGTATTTCCCTCCGATGAGGTGACGCTGGAATTCCTGCGCACTGTAGAGCGGGAAGAAGAATGGGAGCGCCTCGAGGCTGACGAAGACGTAGAGTACGAGGAACTCATCGAAATAGATCTTAGCAAGCTGGTTCCGCTGATTGCTAAACCGCACAGCCCCGGGGATGTGGTGCCGATCAGCGAAGTGGAAGGTATAGAAGTCGACCAGGTCTGTATCGGCTCCTGCACGAACTCCTCTTTTAAAGACCTGGTAACCGCAGCCTATATGTTGAAAGGAAAGCGGGTCAAGCCGGGGGTTTCTTTAACCATCTCCCCGGGCTCCATGTCTGTCTATTGCGAGCTGGCAGAACACGGATACCTTGCCGATCTCATTGCAGCGGGAGCACGTATCCTGGAATGCACCTGCGGCCCCTGCATCGGACAGGGGCAGGCTCCAAGAAGCGGCGCGGTAAGCGTCCGGACCTTTAACCGCAATTTTAAAGGCCGCTCCGGCACCGACGATGCACAGATCTACCTGTCAAGCGTTGAGGCGGCTGTAAGCGCGGCCCTCACCGGATACATTACCGACCCCCGTTCCATGGGAGAGCTCCGCGAGATACCGATGCCGGAGAAACTGCGGATGCAGTCAGCTCTTGTAGTGGAGCCCCCTACCGAAGAAGAGTCTGAAAAAGTAGAACTATTTCGCGGGCCTAATATTAAACCCATCGAGCTGCGGGGCGAGCTTCCCGAAAAAGTGGAAGGGTCCGTGCTAATCAAGCTCGACGATAATATTTCTACCGATATTATCATGCCTGCCGGGATTTACCTGGGGCTGCGTTCAAATGTTCCCGAATATGCCAAGCATGTCTTTGAGCCCGCTGATCCCGATTTTTACCAGAAAGCTGTGGAGAAAAACGGCGGGTTTGTCGTAGCCGGGGAAAATTATGGGCAGGGCAGCTCGCGCGAACATGCGGCACTGTGCCCTTCCTACCTCGGTATCAGGGCAGTTATCGCCAAATCCTTTGCCAGGATTCACCTGGCCAACCTGATTAATTTCGGCATAATCCCCCTCACTTTCGCCAACAGCGCCGACTATGACAAAATAGATCCCGACGATGAGTTGAGCCTTGATGCGGAGGACCTGGAGAGCGGTGAACTGCTCCTCAAAAACGTGACCAGGGGCATTGAAATACCGGTCAAGCATACCTTGAGCGCAAACGAAATCGAACGCATCAAAGCCGGGGGAAGCCTGGCCTATATCAGTAAACATAATGCGGAAAAACAAGGGCAACCTTGAAAAATAACTACAGGAGTAATGCATATGGATAAACTTAAGGTTAAAAACAAGATCGTGGAGATTGATGGGGACGAGATGACCCGTATCATGTGGAAGATGGTAAAAGAGAAGCTCTTGTTTCCCTTCCTGGCAATGGATGTGGAGTATTACGACCTCCAACTTTCCAAAAGGGATGAGACTGAAGACCGGATAACCCATGAAGCGGCCGAAGCGATTAAAAAGCACGGCGTCGGAGTTAAGTGCGCCACTATTACCCCCGATAAAGAGCGGGTTAAGGAGTACAACCTGAAACAGGTCTGGAAAAGCCCTAACGGAACTATAAGGGCCCTTTTGGACGGCACCGTTTTCCGCGGGCCCGTAATGGTAAAAAACGTGCAGCCGGCCGTAAAATCGTGGAAAAAACCCATCACTATCGGCCGTCATGCTTACGGGGATGTTTATAAAAATGCAGAACTGGCCATTCCCGGACCGGGTTTAGGGGAGATTGTATTCACTCCGAGCGGCGGGGGAGAAACACAGCGGATGATTATCCAGGAGTTTGACGGACCCGGCATTCTCCAGGGCATCCACAACCTGGACTCCTCCATTAGAAGTTTTGCCAAAGCTTCCTTTACTTATGCCTACGATCAGAAAATTGATCTGTGGTTTGCCGTTAAAGACACCATTTCCAAAACTTATGACGAGCGTTTCAAAAATATGTTCAGGGAAGTTTACGAACAGGAGTGGAAGGATAAATTCCAGGAAGCAGGTCTTACCTATTTCTTTACCCTCATCGATGATGCGGTGGCACGGGTAATGAAAGATGAAGGCGGTTTCCTGTGGGCCTGCAAAAACTATGACGGCGATGTCATGTCCGATATGATAGCCTCGGCTTTTGGCAGCCTGGCCATGATGACCTCGGTCCTGGTTTCGCCCCACGGCTATTTCGAGTATGAAGCGGCCCACGGCACAGTGCAAAAACACTACTACAAGCACCAGGCCGGCGAGAAAACTTCCACCAACCCGGTCGCCCTCATCTTTGCCTGGACGGGCTGCCTGAAAAAACGCGGGGAGCTCGACAGCACCCCCGAGGTGATTGAGTTTGCCGGGGCCCTTGAAGAATCTACCATCGAAACCATCGAAAGCGGTATCATGACCGGTGACGTGGCCCGTATTGCCGAGCCCAGACCGGAAGGCCCGACCAGCACAGAAGATTTTATCGACGCAGTAGCCTTAAAACTTCAGCAGAAATTGAAAGGAGATAACAGTGGCACAAAAGGCGATTAGAGAAGTTGACGGCAAAAAAATGATGGCCCGCCTGCTGGAGGAATACAGCGGAGGCAAGCATAAGGTGGAAGATATGTTCATCTCCGTAGGGCCGAAAACGGATCTTGATGCTCTACCAAAGGAATACCCCTGGCTGGATTCGGAAAAGGTGGTAGTGAAAACGGACCAGCTTATCAAGAGAAGGGGCAAAAATGATCTTTTGCTGCTCAATGTGGACTGGGAAAAGGCGCGTGCCTGGATCTCGGAAAGGATGCGGCAAAATGTTACCGTTGACGACGTCACCGGTACCCTGAAGCAATTTATTGTAGAACCGTTCGTGGAACACGACGGCAGCGAGGAATACTACGTGGCCATTACCTCGGTGAGAGAGGGGGATCACATTCTCTTCTACCACCGGGGCGGCGTGGACGTCGGGGATGTGGACGAAGAAGCAGAGATATTGCCGGTGCCTCCCGAAAGTTTCCCTTCCGAGGCAGAGATTGAAGAAAAACTGCTGCTGCATGTACCTGCAGAGCGCAAGGCACTTGTGGCAAGTTTTATAGAAGGGCTGTTCAGGTTTTACGCTGCCTGCCATTACACCTTCCTGGAGGTCAACCCGCTGGTGGTGGTGAAGGGACAGGTTTTTCCCCTGGACCTGGCCGCCAAGCTTGACGCCACGGCCGAGTTCTTATGCAAGGATAAATGGCGCGGCATCGAGTTTCCTTCCCAATTCGGAGAGGACTTTACAGCAGACGAAACCTATATACAAGAGCTTGATTCCAAGACCGGCGCTTCTTTAAAACTGAACATTCTGAACCCCAAAGGACGTATATGGACCATGGTAGCAGGAGGCGGAGCCTCGGTAATCTATGCCGATACTATCACTGACCTGGGCTTTATGCATGAGATGGCCAACTACGGCGAGTACTCCGGTGACCCCAACGAAGAGTTCACCTACAAGTACGCCAGGACCATCCTGGACTGCATGAGCAGGGAGAAGGACGAGCGGGGCAAATACCTGCTCATCGGCGGCGGCATCGCCAACTTTACGGATGTGGCCAACACCTTCAAGGGTATCATCAGGGCCCTGGAGGAATTTCAACAACAATTGATTGAGCACAAGGTGAAGATATACATCCGCAGGGGCGGCCCCAACTACAAGGAAGGCTTGCGGCAGATGCAAGAACTGGGCGAATCCCTGGGCGTACCCATTGAGGTATACGGACCGGAAGCTCACATGACCAGGATTGTTTCACTAGCCTTAAAGGAGAACATTTAAAATGAAAACAAATACAGTAACCCAAAAACCGGATTACATGCTCTTTGACGAGCATACCCAGGCCTTTATTTACAACATGCAGGCCAATGCAGTGCAGAGAATGCTGGATTTTGATTTTGCCTCGGGCAGGGAGACCCCTTCTGTGGCGGCCATAGTCAATCCTACCGGTGCTGACGGATTCTCCAAATTTTTCTTCGGGCCGGAGGAAGTGCTCATGCCCGTTTACCAGTCCCTGGAAAGAGCCGCGGAGAAACACCCCCAGGTAGATGTAATGATCAACTTCGCCTCCTTTAGATCTGCGGCCCGGGCGACCCGGGAAGCCCTGGATATCCCACAGCTCAGAACGGTAGTCATTATCGCCGAAGGCATCCCGGAAAGACAGACCAAAGAACTCATCAAAAAGGCGGGCGAACTAAACAAGGTCCTTATCGGGCCCTCCACCGTAGGGGGTATCAAAGCCGGCGCTTTCAAGATCGGCAATACCGGCGGCACCCTGGAGAACATCCTGGAAGCAAAACTTCACCGCCGCGGTTCGGTCGGCGTTGTCTCCAATTCGGGGGGCCTTTCCAACGAAACTTATAATATTATAGCGAGGAATACCGACGGACTTTACGAAGGGATCGCTATCGGGGGCGACCGCTACCCGGGCACGACTTTTATAGACCACCTGATGCGCTACGAAAAAAACCCTGAGGTCAAAATGCTGGTCTGCCTGGGCGAGGTGGGCGGCACTGACGAGTACGATATCGTAGAAGCCGTGAAAAAGAAAGAGATCACCAAGCCGCTGGTCATGTGGGTTACCGGCACCTGCAGCAAGGCCTTCGCTACGGAAATACAGTTCGGCCATGCCGGCGCCAAGGTCAACACCGAAATGGAGACTGCAGACGCCAAAAACAAGGCCCTCAGGGAGGCCGGCGCTTATGTTCCCGATTCGTTCGATGATTTTGACAAGCTGATCCACCGGGTCTACAACGACCTGGTAGAAAAGGGCGTTATCACCCCTGCCCCGGAACCGGCTATGCCGCAGATGCCCGTTGATTATAAAACTGCCCTGCAGTCGGGGATGATCAGGAAGCCCACGAATTTTGTGACCACTATCTCTGATGACCGGGGAGAAGAATGCCTGTACGGGGACAGGACTATCTCCCAGGTGGTAGAAGAAGGCCTGGGCATCGGCGGCACTATAAGCCTGCTCTGGTTTAAAAGGCTCCTGTCGGAGGAAGCGCTCCGCTTTATCGAAATGTGCATGGTGATTGCTGCGGACCACGGCCCTGCAGTATCCGGCGCTCACAATTGCATCGTCGCTACCCGCGCCGGCAAGGACCTGGTCTCCTCCGTAGTTTCCGGCCTGTTGACGATCGGGCCCCGTTTCGGCGGTGCCATCGACGGTGCGGCGCTGGCTTTCTCCCAGGCCCATGACGAAGGCAAAACCCCCGCCCAGTTTGTCAACGATATGAAAGCGACAGGGGCTAACATCCAGGGGATCGGCCATATGGTTAAATCCGTTCATAACCCGGACAGACGGGTAACGCTGCTCAAGGATTATGCCCTCAACAATTTTAAAGACACCTCTATTCTCAACTTTGCTTTAGAAGTAGAGAAAGTTACTACCACCAAGAGGGACAACCTGATTTTGAACGTGGACGGATGCATCGGTATCTGCTTCGTGGACCTGCTCCGCAGCGAAATGCCCAGGGAAGAAGCGGATGAGTACGTGCGCATGGGTGCCCTGAACGGGATATTTGTGCTGGCACGGAGCATCGGGCTTATCGGCCATCACCTGGACCAGAAGAGACTCAGGCAAGGCCTTTACCGCCACCCCTGGGATGATATCGCCTTTTTAGGTGAGTAAATCCAAAATAGCTTGCCTTTTCGAAGGCGATGTGCTATTGTACTGGTGAGAAGTGTTCTACTGTGAAGGTAAGGTAAGATTTTTTATGAACCTTAATTGAAGACAAAGCCCCATTAGTTCGGCCCGCAAAAGGCGAACGGCGTTTGTGTTTCAGATATACGGTTGAAAGTATGAGCATTTCCGGCGCTTTCGGAAGTGCTCTTATTTTTGGGGCAGGAGAGCAAATCCCAAAGCAGCAAAGAAACTTTACAAGAAAAAGGAGAGCATAGTTAATGTCATTTTTTCAAGAACTGGGTATGAGCGATAAGGTCTTAAAAGCCATTTCAAAAATGGGTTTTGAAGCCGCAACTCCCATCCAGGAACAGGTTATCGTCCCGGCCATA
>CAZMLU010000062.1:0-8771 GCA_964567295.1 uncultured Desulfovibrionaceae bacterium | reverse complement strand
CCATGCCTTCTCTTACTTTTACCATAGCCTGATCCGGGTGAGGACCAAAAATCTTATAGAGATCTGTGACTACAATTTTCTCGCCCATGCATTTCCTCCCTCTTTCTTGAATTTTTGGCAGTGCAACTATATTAAGGATAAAGTGCCCGAATAAATTACGTGTTTAAACTCATCCCAAGCCATCTTTTCTGAGCTTGCTTATAATAAGCATGTTATCATAAAATAAAAATTATGTCAAAAGATATATAACATATGTTCCTATTCTGTGCAAGGTATTTTTAGATAATAATTACATTCTATTGCTGTGAAAACCAAATATTTATCCAGTAGACGGTTTTTTCAATAGCAGTGAACTAAGTAGCCCTAACATAGAAACACAAGTAGCCAGGAGAAAAGAATAAATAAAGGTTCCGGTAAGATCAGCCAAATAACCGCCAAAATATGGACCAAGGGCTTGACCAATACCAAAAAAGAGAGTAATAAATCCAACCCCGGCGGGAGCAAGCTTCGGGCCCACGTAGTCACCCGCCGCTGCGGCCATAATAGTTGGAATGCTCCAGGCGCTAAACCCAAAAAGGATTGCGGAAATATAAAAGGCGGCAAGAGTATCAAAAAGTGCAAAAAGAAGGTAGGAGGAAGCCAGTACCAAATAAGCCAAGGCCGCCCCGTACTTCCTTCCTAACCTGTCAGATATACCTCCCCAAATAACACCACAAAAAATACTCATACCCCCGGCCAATACCCATATATAACTGCTCAGGGCAACAGAAAGGCCAATTTCATCCGATAGAAAAGCTTTAAAAAAAGTCATATAGATTACGTAGGAAAAACCATACATGAAATAAACCAGGCCTAAATACCACACTTCTTTAACTTTATAAACCAAACCCCATTGTAAGGCAGCAGGGGTCTTTATACCAGATCCTGAAGAAGAACTCCCGTAAGAAGGTGAAAACGATGATAAAGATGAAATATTTATCTTGTGCTCCGCCTCTTTTGCTTCTCCAGGAGAGGCACCCAACTGCTGCAGCCCCATTTCTTCAGGATTATCACGAAGCAAGAAAAAGTTAATAAGAGAGATCAAAAGAACCAACCCGCCCAAGTAATACCATGCGTAACTCCAACCTTGAGCACCATATACGATCAAGATATTAGGCACTATCAAACCGCCCAGTAGGGTTCCTATCCCGATACCCCCTGAGACAATCCCCGTAGCTAAACCTCTCCTACGCATAGTAAACCAGATAGAACCCAGGGCCATAGCCGGAACGTAAGCTCCACCATTACCCAAACCTGTCAGTAACCGCATGGCAAAAGCGAATTCAAGTGAATTGGCCGCTCCTGTTAGCAGCATACTCATACCCATAAGCAGCAAAGAAAGAGAAATAACAAGACGAGCACCATACCTGGAGGCCAGAAAACCTCCTATAACAGCAAAAGCCAGGTAACCAATAAAATTTCCAGTAGAAAGCAAACCGGACTGGGCATACGTTATGCCCAGTCCTTCTCTCATTTCCGGAAGAATAAGTGTATAAGACATTCTGCCAAAGCCATGAGCCCCCACAGTAGTGAGCATTCCTGTGAAAACTATAACCCAGCCGTAATGAATCCAGCCACTTTTTTCTGACTTTTTTCCCATTGAATAAAAGCCTCCCTCATCAATTCAATATACTACTATTTTAGAAGAGGCATAAAAATACAATAGTTTTAATATTACTGATCCTGTCTCATACTGAAAAGCTCTACCTTCAGTTATTTTCTTTCTCCAGCATATCTAAAAGCCTCCCCATTATCTCTGCTGCCTCACCGTTTACAACCAAATCAGAAATGCCATCCATGGGAGTTGGTTCCCTGTTTAGAATGGCCAGTTTCGCGCCGGCATCTTTGGCAACTTCGGGGAGCATGGCAGCAGGATAAACTACCAGAGAAGATCCTATACAGAGAAATAGATCGCAGTTATTGCTGTAATGTTGTGCTTTATTTAGTACATCCATGGGTAAAGACTGACCAAAAGATATAGTGGCTGGTTTGATAAGCCCTCCGCATTCTGTACAATCTTCTATTCTTTTGCCCTGCTCCAGATCCTCGTATATCTCTTCCCACTTAAAATGATTTCCACAGGAAAGGCAGTTAACAGACCACATATTGCCGTGAATCTCAAAGACCTTGCTTGGTGAAGAACCAGCTTTCTGATGAAGGCCATCAATGTTTTGAGTGACCACAGCACTTATTTTTCCGTATCTCTTTTCCATCTCTGCCACAACAAAATGTGCCGCGTTTGGGGAAGCGTCACGGGAAACTTTCCAATTTTCCCGATAAAATTCCCAATATTTTTCTCTGCTTTTAGGGTTCGAAATAAAATTAGGGTAAGAAAGCTCCGAGGGATCGAAGCGCTCCCATATGCCACCAGGGCTGCGAAAATCAGCAAGCCCTGAATCAGTGCTGATCCCTGCGCCACTGAAAACCACCATCTCATTGCTTTCGGTGATTAATTGGGAAAGATTTTTCAACTTCTCCTCTATCGCCGAATCCATTGTTAAATCCCCCGCCTCCTTAGTTTTTATCGCCGCAAATTTTACACAATTCTTTTCATAAACGCTCCTATAAATAATAATTCAGTGAATATCTTCATCATCTTTTTCTTCGGGAATAATATCTGAGTAATCATATGTAAATTCAGTAAGCCTGGCTTCCATGTAAATATCAACTCCGCACCGCAAAGCCAAAGCTATTGCATCACTAGGCCTGGAATCTATTACAAGATTATCCTCCCTGTGCTGCAGGTAAAGCTCTGCATAGAAAGTACTATCCAAGATATCTGTAATAACAATCTTTTCCAGTCTCCCTCCCAACTCTTCGCATAACGTTTTTAGCAAATCATGGGTCAATGGTCGGGGGGGCATTTGTCCCTGAAGGACCATAGCAATAGCCTGCGCCTCAAAAGGCCCGATAGAAATAGGTAACACCATTTTTTCATCTTTATCCATAAGCAATACCAAAAAACCTCCGCCCTGATCCATGGTAACCGTTTTCACTTTCATCTCAAGCAGCACAATCATCCCCTTCCGAAGGGTTTGAATTCATTTTATCACAATCATATGCAAAAAAAAAGTCGGCATCAAAGGCCCTTAAGTTCCAAAATTATTCTTCTCCCGTTTTCAGCAGCGCAAAAAAACGTTCTGTATAAAATTCTTGGAAAGAGCTATCCCTTAGGCGCTGCAGGATTATTTCCTCCAGGAAAGCATCTGCACCTTCTAATTTTTTGCGGTAGAGAAAAACAATAGATAAAACCGAGTTTACAAAACATAAAATTTTAAAAGGAATTAACGCCCGTAAGCGCTAATTATAATAGCAATGATTATCATTTAACTAAGGGAGGTTCGCAATACATGAAATCCAAAAGGGAATATCTCTACTTTGATACAAACGAACGAGTAGAATTCATTAATATTACTGAAAGAGTAAAGGAAATAATCGATAAAAGCGGTATAAAGGAAGGGCTCTGCCTCGTAAATGCCATGCATATCACTGCTAGCGTTTTCATTAATGACGACGAAAAAGGGCTGCAGAGTGACTTTAAAAAATGGCTAGAAAGTCTGGCCCCCCATGAACCGGTATCTCAATACGCACATAATACTTTCGAAGATAATGCCGATGGTCACTTAAAACGACAAATCATGGGCCGTGAAGTGGTAGTAGCCATCACAGAAGGGAAATTAGACTTTGGGCCCTGGGAACAGATCTTCTACGGTGAATTTGATGGACGAAGGAAAAAGCGTGTACTGGTTAAAGTGATCGGGGGTTAATGTTAAGTTCTTCATAAGAAGGCTTAATTAAGACACTATATAATACTTATTATATTTATATTAAATATTATTTGCTTGTTAAATGAGACCGGAATTCTTTTTTTCTCGAAGATCCACATTGTTGGTATTATTGCCGGCAAAAAGATAATCGATCTCATCGTTCAGCTTCGGACTTGCAAAGATAATAACTCTGTCCTCAGGCAGCAAAGTATTATTACCTCTAGGCATAATAACCTCCGACCCTCTGATAATAGCACCAAGAAGAATGCCCCTGGGTATACCCGCGTGCTGTATCTCTTTATGGGCAACTCTTGCCGTAGGAGGAATTTTAAGCTCCAATATCTCGACCTTCCCGTCCTCTAAAAGGGACATGGAAACTACATCGCCTTTACGTGTTAGCCTTAAAATTTGCGCAGCTGTAAGGAGGCGAGGGCTGATAACATGCTCGATTCCCAAGCTGTGAAATATAGAAAAATATTCCTGATTGATAACTTCACAGATGGTCTTTCTTACACCGAACTGCTTAGCCAGAACTGAAGCCAAGATATTGGTCCTGTCATCTCCTGTAACGGCTACCAACACATCAGCATCCTGAATCTCTTCCTGCTTTAAAAAGGATAAATCTGTGGCATCACCCTGCAGAACCAGAGTTCTTTTAAGACTATCTGCAATCTGTTCGCAACAGTTAGGGTCTTTTTCAATAAGTTTAACATTTAAATGTTGTTTTTTGCTTAACTCCAGTATACTGGCCAGTTGCAGGCCAATCCGCCCGCCCCCAAGGATAACCACTTTATGAGCTTTTGTTTCTTTTCTCTGTAGTAGCCAGCTAATTTCTGTTAACAGGTTCTTTTTACCTGTAATAAATACCTTGTCCCCTGGATAAATAATATCATTACCTCCGGGGATAATGAACTTTCCATCAGCTCGTTCAATAGCCGCTATGATACTATCGCGTGGAAGGGGAAGGCTGGATAATGGTTGCTCTACTAGCTTGGTGTTCTCATCTACTACAAAGCTTATTAGTTTTACCTGCCCCTTGGCGAAATACTCCGTCTCTTCCCCTATATCCGGAGTGCGTATCAATTTAGCGATCTCAAAAGAAGCTACCCTCTCCGGGTTAATAAAAATATCAACCCCTAGTTGCTCGTTAGTAAGGATGCTGGATCCCTCGTAATATTCCGGATTACGTACACGAGCAACAGTGACAGGAACATCATGTTTTTTAGCTAACATGCAGGCTATCATATTGACTTCGTCAACTTCGGTAACGGCAATGAGCATCGAAGCATTTTTTATCCCTGCTTTTTCCAGGGCCACAGCGCTTGCCCCTTCGCTGGCAGTCACAATAGCATCGACCTCTTCATTCAACTTGCGGGCCGTCTCTGGATTTTTTTCTATAACAATTACATCCTGTTTTTCATCGGAAAGAAGTTTAGCCAAGGCGGCTCCAACTCCTCCTCCTCCTACTATGATAATATGCAACCTTAGCAGCCTCTTTTCATCTAATATTTCTCCTCGGAGGGTCTTTAGAAGCTATTTTACTTCTTTTCAATATAAACTGCAATACTACCTTGCAATTCTTTCAAAGAAGAAAAATCACCTTTAAGTTTACCAATCACATTAACGGGACCGGCTGCCCTAATTTCCTCTCCCTGGCTGGCGGGGGTCGGGCCATAAAAAAAGCAGATGGCTTTCAAAGGAGGCCAATATGCTATATCTCCAACTTCCAGAACTTCACGTGGATCCTCCTCATTCGCTTCTACATTGCTAGAAAAATAAATCTCCTCTCCCCAGGTATTACCCTTTCCTTTAAGAGGTAACGAATCATAAACTGCCTTAGCGGTAGCTGTATCATTTAGTTCTGCATCCAAGACTAGCTCATTATTAAATATAACTTTTACCTCCATGCTTTCCCTCCTTAATAATTTTATATTTTCAAGTTCATCTTCATATTTATGCATATAGCGGGCCAGGATAAAATGGTAAGCCCCAAGGCCTATAAACAATATTATGAATAGAGGGTACTCACTATAAAAAAAGAAATAAAAACCGATAGCGACGAGAATTAAGGTCATGAAATAATAGAATCGGTAATTAGCCATAATAACATCCTTGAAATAATGGTGGGTTAAGATGAGCAAAATGTTGCAGCTTTATCTAATCTCTTCAGAATCTTCTCTTTTCCCAGCACTTCCAGTGTATTCATAAGGTCTGGGCCCATGGTCTGTCCCGTGACAGCTAACCTTAAAAGGGGATTAATTTTTTTCAAAGACATATCCTTCTGCAACCCAAGAGATTGCAGTCCTTCCTTAATCTCTTCTGATCGAAAGGGTTCAACGCTTGCCAGGCAGTTAGAAATCTCTCTTAAAAGGTTTCCGGCCCCTTCTTGCTGGAAAAGCTTTATTGCTCCTTTTTCCTCATAAGGAAAATCATCACGAAAAAAGTATAAGGAAGCATCTGCTATCTCATCTAATGTCCTTACTTTTTCTCGAACCAGTTCAATTATTCGCTTTATCATCTCCTCCTTTTGAACAATATCTTCCCGGGAAATAAGACCATGTTTTATTAAGAAAGGAATGGCCTCTTCCTTTATCCTTTCCAGTTCCAAGCTGCGTAGATAGTGACTGTTCAACCAGGTTAGCTTTTGCAAATCGTAGATGGCCGGGTTTTTACTAACTTTTTCTAAAGAAAAGAGGCTGATCATCTCTTTCGCGTCCATTATCTCCCTGTCATTTCCTGGGGACCATCCTAGAAGAGCCAGATAATTAACAAGGGCCTCGGGTAATATTCCCAAGTCACGGTACTCTTGCACAGAAGTAGCACCATGTCTTTTGCTCAGTTTGCTGTGATCCGGAGCCAGGATCATAGGAACATGAGCATAAACAGGTGCGCTGTAACCTAATTGTTCTTGAATGATTTGCTGCCGAGGTGTATTAGAAAGGTGTTCCTCGGCCCTGATAACATGTGTAATTTGCATTAGATTATCGTCCACTGCCGAAGCAAAATTGTATGTGGGCAATCCATCTGATTTTTTTATAATGAAGTCGCCGAGTCCCTTATTCTCAAAAGTTACCCAACCACGTATAATATCCTCTACCACAGTCTCCCCTTCGTCTGGGACTAAAAGGCGGGTAACATAGTTATTGCCACAGTTTGCTCTTTTTTCTTCAACCTCACGGTAAGATAAGTTTCTACAGCGCCCATCATAGCGTGGTGGACGTCCTTCCTTTTGGTCTTTTTCTTTTTGCTCTTCCAGTTCTTCAGTAGTACAGAAACAATAATAGGCCTTTCCTTCTGCAATTAATTTTTCAATCACCTCATTGTAAAGTTTCAAACGTTGAGACTGCATATAAGGGCCGAAATTACCTCCTCTTTCTGGCCCCTCGTCCCAAGTAAGTCCTAACCAAGTCAGAGAACTTATGATAGTACCAAGGTATTCTTCTGTAGAACGTTGTTTGTCAGTGTCATCTATACGTAAAATCAATTTCCCGCCGTGCCGGCGGACGAAAAGCCAATTAAAAAGCGCTGTTCTCGCTCCGCCTATATGAAGTTCACCGGTAGGACTGGGAGCAAATCGTGCCCGAATATTGTCCATTATTATACACCTCATCCCTTTAAAATAAACTATTACATTTGTAATATACTATTTTAAAATTTAATCTGCCCTTAGAAGTTCTTGTTTTCTACAAAAAACCCTTCTTTGCTTTGCTTTTCCATTTCTTTTCCTTGCACTCTGCACTATTAAGCAACAAAACCCGCGCTACTGGCGCGGGTTTTGTCATCGGTAGCATAAGTAAAAACTAGAGTAAAGATAAAAATATACCGGCGGCAACAGCAGAACCTATTACCCCGGCTACGTTCGGACCCATAGCATGCATCAATAAATAGTTTTTTGGGTTTTCCTGTATGCCAACCATCTGCGACACACGGGCAGCCATAGGCACCGCTGAAACACCTGCCGAGCCGATAAGTGGATTGACCTGCCCACCAGTGAGTTTACACATAAGTTTGCCCATGAGCACACCCGCTGCAGTGCCTACCATGAAAGCAACCAGCCCTAAAACAACGATTTGAATAGTTTCAAGGGTAAGAAAATTAGCTGCACTGGCTGTTCCTCCGACAGTCAAACCCAGGAAAATAACTACGATATTGTTAAGCTCGTTCTGGGCCGCTTTACTCAGGCGATCCGTGACCCCACATTCACGAAGAAGGTTGCCCAGCATTAGCATTCCCAGCAAAGGAATGGCTGCAGGTAAAAATAAGCCGGTTAAGATAATTACTACTATGGGAAAAAGTATGCGCTCCTTTTGGCTGACCGGCCTTAACTGGTGCATGACAATCTTTCTTTCCTTTTCCGTGGTCAGCGCTTTCATAATAGGGGGCTGGATAATGGGTACAAGGGCCATATAAGAGTAAGCTGCCACAGCTACAGCACCCAATAGTTCCGGAGCCAGCCTGGAAGTAATATAGATGGCTGTGGGGCCATCCGCACCCCCAATTATACCGATAGATCCTGCTTCTGCAGGAGTGAATCCCAATAAAATTGCACCTAAAAAAGTGCCGAATATGCCAAACTGGGCCGCTGCTCCCAAAAGAAGGGTCCTGGGATTGGAGATAAGAGGACCGAAGTCTGTAAGAGCGCCCACTCCCAAAAAAATCAAGGGCGGGTATATACCCAGCTCAATACCCTGGTACAGATAGTACAGAAGACCCCCTAGTTCACCGTCTGTAGGCGCAGCCATCAGATCACCCAGAGGAAGGTTTACCATGAGCATGCCAAAGCTGATGGGCACCAATAGGAGCGGCTCATACTTTTTGGCAATGCCCAGGTACAAAAGATAAAGCGAAATGATGATCATCAGACCTTGCGGCAATGTAAGATTGGCAAATCCGGTAGAAAGTAAAAACTCCACCAGTCTTTCCAGCATGTTTACCCCTCCCTGCTTTATTCTATAACCATAACTA
>CAZMLU010000061.1:0-8855 GCA_964567295.1 uncultured Desulfovibrionaceae bacterium | reverse complement strand
GGTTTTCCACTTGCGAAGCCAGCACAAATAAAATGATGCAGAAAAGAAAAGTAGAGAGCCCCGTGTACCAGTTCAGATGTCCCAGCCAGGCAGTTGCCACGTCCCTGGCCAGAAGGGTAGATATTGAAGCAAAAATAAGGAAGAGTCCGAGGAGGTAATAGCTAAAATCTTTTAATTGTGCCTTCTCTCTGGCAAGGAGATATAATGAGAGTAAAGCGATTATTACCAGTATAATATATCTCGGCCCGCGGAAATAATTTAAAGGCCCTGGCACTACGATGAAGGGGTATACTGCTACCATAAAAATAATAATCATGCTTATAGGGTCTGTTTTTTCCTTGATTTTGCTGTTTTTGCTTCTCAAAGAATCATCACTCATTAGCTTTCTCCTCACTATAACGTGGATGTAGGAATGAATTTCCATAAAACGGCGAAGATACCTTCTAGCTAACCGGCATTTTCTTCACAAGAAAATGCTTCCCGCTATTTCAAATAGCGGGAAGCATTTATTAACTGAGAGTATGGCTTATTTAAGTATAAGTTATAAGCATGTGGAAATTATTAGTTGTGATAATCACCCATGCCAGGAGTTATTGTAGTGCTGCCATCCTCATGTATTTTTACATTATAATCAGTCTCAGTAAACTGTTCTTCGATTAATTCTGGTAATTCAACATCTCCGTCAATGTAGTCTCCTAAAGCAGGGTCTCCAGTATTATTAAAACCAGGGCCTTCCCAGTCACCTACTGCTTCTGAACCTTTTTCAGCATAAAATACAGATGCTGCACCTTGAAGCGTTCTCACGTTGGCATCATGGGCATTTTGTGCTGCAGTTTCTTGAATACCCCCATAAATCGGTATCGCTATCGCCACCAGGATACCGATGATGACCACAACGACCATCAGCTCTACCAGGGTGAAACCCTTCTGGTTTTGCTTTAATGCTTTTGACAATTTCATTAAATTAAACATTATAGCCCTCCTCGTAAATTTTAATATTATTTTACTGGGATATGATATTTACCTAGATAAGCGTAATTTATATCACTCCCTTCAAACTGTTCGAAGAAAAACATAAAACTCCTTTTTCGGCAGCCTGGCGATCCTGGTTCTTTTATAGCAACTTTAGACCCATGGTTTTGCGTACCCTGCCTTTCGACAGGTTAGCCTTTTCGTTCAGGAGTAAATATTTTGTCCTTCAGCTATAGCGGCTTTAATACCACTTAATGGATTCCTCCGCATATTAAGTTTAACCTATAATACAGTTTTTTGCAAGCATTTTTTTAAAATAATTTAAATATTTACCCGCATAGCTTCTTCCAGAGAGGTTATACCCTGTTTTACTTTGCGAAGGCCATCCATTTGCAAGGTGGTCATTCCTTCCTGGATTGCCATTTCCTTGATCTCCCCGGCAGAGCTGCGGTTAAGAACCAGCTGCTGGATGTTTTCAGTAACCTCCAGCAGTTCGTATATACCCAGCCTTCCGTGGTAGCCGGTGTTATTGCAGCGCATACAGCCCACCGGGCGGTAGAGGGTCACCTTTTCCTCTGCGTCGTCAAGGGGGAAGTTGGGCATGATGTTAAGCAGTTCCTGGCGGGTCATCTCCTGGGGTGCTTTGCAGTTTTTACAGAGCACCCGGGCCAGGCGCTGGGCCAGTACCCCATTTAAAGACGAGGAGGTCAGGTATGTTTCAATACCCATGTCACCCAGCCGGATAATTGCGCCGGCTGCATCGTTGGTGTGTATTGTCGAAAGCACCAGGTGACCGGTGAGTGAAGATTCTACAGCGATGCGTGCCGTTTCGTGATCACGGATCTCGCCGATCATTATAATGTCCGGGTCGTTGCGCAGGATTGACCTCAAGCCTGTGGAAAAAAACAATCCCGCCTTGGGATTAACCTGCACCTGGTTGATCCCTTCCATGCGGTACTCGATAGGATCTTCTACGGTGATAATCTGTTTTTTTACGTCGTTTAATTCCTTCAGGGTGGCATAAAGGGTGGTGCTTTTGCCGCTGCCCGTGGGCCCTGTTACCAGAAGAAAGCCGTAAGGCAACTTCATCATCTTTTTATATTTGGAGAGCTCTTCTTCCGGGAAACCCAGTTCCTCCAGGGTAATCAACTGTGCGCTGCGGTTTAAAAGCCGCAGGGTCAGCTTTTCACCGTATGCTGAAGGTAACGAAGCGACACGTACATCTACTGTGTTGTTGCCAATTTTCAACGTAACACGCCCGTCCTGGGGGATCCGTCTTTCTGCGATGTCCATGTTGGCCATGACTTTCAGCCGTGAGACCAGCGGGGCGTGCATCCGGCGGGGATGCTGCATGACCTCGTGTAAGACTCCATCGATACGGAAGCGTACCCGCATGCTCTTTTCGCCGGGCTCGATATGTACATCGCTGGCTCCTACCTGGACAGAATTGTTGAAAATATGGTTAACCAGCTGGACAACCGGTTTTTCAGTGGATTCATCGGTGGTTATGACTTCGGAATCATCTTCTTCTGCTTCATGTTCACCTTCAAAATAAATCTGGGTAAAACGGTCCAGGGCAGCCTGCAACTCACTATCAGGTACAATAACCGTTGTGATTTCGTAACCCGTTAACAGGCGCAGATCATCTACAGCAATGATGTTGGCGGGGTTAGCCATGGCTACCACCAGGTTCCCGCTCTCAAAATCTATGGGCAAGGCCTGGTAGCGGCGGGCTGTTTCCGGGTCCAGGAGCATGCTGGCGGTGCTGTCTATAGAGTAAGACTCCAATGAATAAACGGCAACCCCCGCTTGGTTGGCCAGTGCCCGGGTAACTGCTTCTTCCGAGGCAAAACCCAGTTCTATCAGTACACTGCCCAAGGGATCCCTTGCCCCCTTTTGCCGGCGTTCTTTCTGGTAATGCATTGCTTCTGCCAGCTGTTCTTTAGTGATATTTCCTGATTGGATTAAGATCTCGCCTAAATAGTTTCTGGAATTATGGGTGCTCAAAAGTAAACCTCTTTTCTGTGGTAAACTTGCTTTGCGAAATTATTAAAAAATTAATTTTCTTCCAGATCATCAAAGTCCCGGTAAAAAGCTTTAAGATTTAGATCCAAACGCTCCCCGTCCAGGTTAATGTTTTCAATACGAAAGGCCCGGTTTCCTTCCTGCAAGTTCTGTATTATTTCCAGGAAAGATCGAAATTCACCCCGAAAAGAGATCTGTAAAGGAACTTCCACATACTCGTCGGTGTGACCGCGTTCATCAAAACGCACCTCGGTTAACTCTATACCAGCATTACGGGCCATCCTATCCAGGGAAATAATCAGATCGGCCTCTCCTGCTTCTGCGGGAATAAGTTGCTCCAGGGTTTCCAAATAGTTTACGAATTCTGGGCCTCGCTGGCGAAGCTCCACCAACTGTCCCAGCCGTATGTTGGCCAGATTTAAGGCATCTGATTCTTCCGACACCCTGTCCTGAGCATCATTTAATGCTCCCAGCTGGTTTATTATCAGAAAAAGCATGACCACTAAGCCCAGGCCTCCCAGGATCAGTGCCAAAATACCCGGAGTTATTTTAATATCGCGCAAGTCCATCTACTCTGCATCCCCTTCCAATATCTTTTCCAGGGGCTGCCCCGGCTCAAGGTTGCCCCGAATTTCAAATTGGAAGGCTTTTCTATCCTCCACGGTGGTTTCCGTGGAAAATTGGCAGCGAATATTCTCTATTCCTTCCAATTCCTCCGTATTTCTCAGCCAGGTAGCCACAAAGTAGTGGTGACGGCCCCAGCCTCGCATGCTCATTTCACCGCTTCCATCGGCAAAGGTGGCATTTAAGTCAGAAAGCCATACATCGTCAGGTATGAGTGCACTTACTTCTCTTAAAAGTATTTCCCAATCGGGAACTTCGCCTAGAGCCTGGTGTAAAATGACTTCAGTTTTATCGACCATGACCTGCATCTCGGCAATGTGTTCCAGTTCTGCAATCTGTCTTTCAATACTGTGACGCTGATCTTCCAGGGTGTCAGCCTGGGAATGTATATTCAGGGTTATCAGCAGCAAGCTTATATATGTTAATAAAAAAACACCCAGGACTGAAGCACTTACGATTATATAAAAACGCTGTTTATGGCGCAGGTTTCTTTCTTCTCGTATTTCAGGTGGAAGCAGACTGATTTTTTTCAATGGTTCATTCCTCCAATCCGCGGAGGGCCAGGCTAACGGCGATGCTGTAGTCGATTTCCTGACCGTTACCTGGTTGTTCAAAAATGCCAATTTCTGTAAAGGGGTTCAATATTTTTACCGGGGTATTTAAAGTTTCCGTAATTCTCTCAGCCAGCCTCGGTGCCCTGGCTCCCTTGCCGCTCAGTAAAATTTCTTCCACATCCAGAGCTTTTGGTTGGGCCTGGTAATAGGAGATAGAAGAGCGAATTTCACTAATAAGAGTGTCAATCCATCCCAGGTAGTTATCTATGGAAGCTTCTGGGAGGCTGGACTGGGAAAACATTTTTTGCACAGACATGTCTAACTGGGCAGCAGCATCTTTCAGACGTACCGGGGCGCGCCTGGCCAAGCGGGGCATATTCCCCGACACAATGAGGATATTGCACTGCCCGTTGGCTACATCTACCAGCAAAATGGCCCCCTCGCGCTGCTCGTCAGGTAAAATCTTTAGCAGGACCAGTGAAGATACGTCGATGTCCCAGACGTTCAAGCGGGCAGCAGAAAAAGTGGAGAGAAAGGTATCCAGCATATCCCGTTTGGCGGCAACCAGGATCACTTCGTGCATAGCTCCAGAGTCGCCTTCTGTTTCACCGATAACTGTGTAATCCAGGACAACGCTGTCCAGGGGTAAAGGCAAATAATCCTGGGCCTGGTGCCTGATCAGGCTGCCTAGCTTTTCCGGGGGTACCTTTGGAAATAGAGCGAAACGCACCAACACGTCCTTGTTGGAAACACCCAGGATTATGTCTTTCCCCTTAAAGTTGTTTGTGTCCCAGAGCTGTGAAAGGGCTCCGGAGACCTGTTCGGGATGGTGTACTATGCCATCTTGAACCGCGCCTTCGGGCAGAGTTTCCCTTCCCCAGGCCTTCAATTTGGGATCATCCGGCTTTCCCCATAACTCCACTGCACGAATTTCACCGGAGTCAATTTCCAGGCCTACCAGGCGTTTTTTTCTTGCAAATACCATAAACTGATTCTCCCGTCAGGAAAGGTATAATCTATGTCATTTCCGTTATGACCGTGAAGATAGGGAGATAGAGAGAGATAAGCATGATCGCCACCACTATCCCCACAATGACAAGCAAGATGGGCTCTATTATGGAGGTAAGACTTTTGGTCATAACGTTTACCTCCTCCTCCAGAAATTCGGCTATGCGGGTGAGCAATTCCGGTAGAGCGCCGGTTTCTTCACCGATGGATATCATATGGGTCACCATGGGGGGGAACACCCCGCTTTCCTCCAACGGGGTAGCGATATTTTTACCTTCCCGGATTTGTTCGGAAGCTACTTTAATGGCATCTTCCACCATGGTATTTCCCGATGCCCGGCCGGCGGATTCCATGGCCTGCATAACAGGAATTCCCCCGTACATTAATGTAGAAAGGGTGCGGGCAAAGCGGGCAAGTATGGCCTTTTCCATTAAAGGCCCGAAAGCAGGTAACCGAAAAATCAACCTGTCCCAGTTACGGCGACCGGCTTCGCTTCGCATATAAGAGCGAAGCCCGAAATACATGGCAATAATAACCAACAGCAAGAAAAACCAGTAAGCGCGCAGAAAATCGGATGCAAAAATGATTAATTGGGTGATGAAAGGAAGTTCGGCGTCCGCTGGAAAAAAGCCCATAAAAATGGGGACCAGAAAGAACATCATGCCCAGCAGCAGTAAAACAGCAAAGATGGAAACCACCATGGGATAAAATGTTGCCGAGCGGATGTTGTCGCGCAGCGCCTTGTCCTTCTGTAACTGTTCTGAAAGGGCCTCCAGGGATCCCTGGAGCGACCCTCCCATTTCTCCCGACTCGACCATGCCTATGTATAATCTGCTAAATATATGAGGGTGCGCCTCCAGGGCTTCGGTCAGGCTTACCCCGCCCTCCACGTTTCCGGCGATTTCTTTTAAGGCCTTGGCCAGGGTGGGGTTGGTAACCTGGTGGCTTAAGGTGTACAGACCGCGGGTCACCGGTATACCCGCATCCAGCATGGCCGCCAGTTGACGGCTGAACAGGCCCAGATCGCCCAGGGAAACTTTTTTACCTCGGCCCTTGAACATCTCCATTATGGGTGAGGTGCTCACAGGCTTGATATCTATTACGGTAAACCCCAGTCCCCGTAAGCGTTCGGAAACCGCTATTTCTTTTTCTGCTTCAAGTTTTCCGGTTACTAACTCACCGGTCTTGTTTATGGCCTCGTAAGAATAGGAACCCATTCCGGTTCACGTCCTGTTTTAAAAAGTATAATCCTTCAGCTAATAATAAGTATTTACGTTGTGATAGGCAGCCCGGCGTGTCCTTGTAGCGGTGGCAGCCCAGTGGAGATAACCTTGCTCAAGGGAAATGCCCCCTGACTGGTAAATATTATTTAGTTATTTTTAACGGAAAGGACAATATAACTTTCTTCTCGGAAAGAAATGTTACCAGAATTTAGAGGAAGCGCCCTGCGATTGCAGCATGCGTTCCAGCTCTACCCGGTCGATACAATTCTCCAGTGCTACTTCTCGGCTAATTTTCCCGGCAACGACAAGAGCCGAGAGGGCACTATCCATGGTCTGCATACCCTGGGCTTTACTGGTTTGGATGACGCTGTACAGTTGATGTTCTTTGCCTTCGCGGATCATGTTGCGCACTGCAGAAGTATTCATCATAAATTCTACAGCCACCGCCCTACCCTTGCCGTCAACTGTGGGCAATAGTTGCTGCGAGATAACTCCCTGCAAAGAATTGGAAAGCTGCTGGCGGATCTGCTCGCGTGCTTGATCCTGGAATACATCGACGATACGGCTGATGGTTAGCGGGGCTGTCTGCGTGTGCAAAGTGGAAAAAACCAGGTGCCCGGTTTCAGCCGCTGTCAAAGCGATAGCAATACTGTCCAGATCACGCATTTCCCCAATGAGAATAATATCGGGGTCCTGCCTGAGAACGTGGCGTAGAGCAACAGGAAAGGATTTTGTATCAATGCCTACTTCCCGCTGTCGGACAGCAGATTGTTTATGGGTATGTAAAAACTCAATAGGGTCTTCGATGGTTACTATGCTTTCCCGCCTGGTCTCGTTGATCTCGTTGATCATGGAGGCCAGAGTTGTTGACTTTCCGCTCCCCGTGGCTCCTGTAACCAGTACCAGCCCGCGGCTCAGCTCGCAAAGGCTGCTAACGACATCGGGCAAACCGAGTTTTTCCAGTTTAGGAACTTCAAATGGAACCACCCTTATGGTAACGGAGCGGCTGTTGCGTTGGAACATGGCGTTGCCCCGGAAGCGGGCTAAACCGGGTAGGGAGTAGGAAAAATCCAGCTCCCAGTTTTCGGACAGCTGTCCTTCCTGGAAAGGCAGCAAAACTTGCTTGAGCAGCTCTTCAACATGTTCCGGGGTGAGTTTGGGGTAATCCAGATCGTCCAGACTCCCGTGAATCCTTGCCATCGGGACAGCGCCGGCGGAGAGGTGCAGGTCGGAACCTTCTTTCTCTAAGGTGTGTTTTAACAAGTCGTCCATTGTGGCTGGATAAATATTTTGAGTAGCTGAGTTATTTTTATGTTCCATGCTTGTATCCTTTCTTCAAGGAATGAAATTTTCCTTTAACTTTCGCCAATCAACGGAAAATACTCCCCGTAAGGACTGCCTGATCCATCTCGATGCTAGGAATAATAAGCTGTAAGGGCTGCCACTTTTCCAGCAGTAAAAGCCGGCTCCTCGGCCGATTCCGGTTCAGGTATTTATTTATCTTTTTCCACCTTTATTTGCTCATTATTACATCTTTACTATCACCGTTTGTTATGGGCAAGTCTCCCACCGTTTCGTCATCGTTCATGTCAGGATCCATAACAGGTTCAGGTTCCGAGTCAAGCTGAGGATCCGGTGCCGGTTCGGGAAGCGGCTCATAAAAAAGCGGCGCTGCAAAAGGATCGCGAATTGTTGATTCTTCATCTCTTACTTGGAATAATCTGGTGGTTTGTGGGCTCGTCTCATTGTTTTCCGTATTCTCATTTAAGGAATCTTCTTCGTAAACTTCGCCCTCAAAACTATCCGGGGCTGTATCTTCTTCATTGCTATCGTTCGCGCTTTCTTCAAGGGCAACGGCATCACTGCTATGCCAGAAAGGCAGGGCAGTAGAAGGGGTTAACTGGGCCATAATAAAAATGACCGCCGCTATTACCGGCAGTACAAATATTTGACTGTAACGCCTGATCTGGCTTTTTGCCTTCCGGGAATTATCGGAAACCATAAGCTTTGTTATAATTTTTGCCATGTACTATTTCCCCCCCTGCTTCTACCGATATTAATTTACCTACCTGCTATTTTTCAACTTTATTAATATATTAAATTACAGTGGAGAAAAATGCAAGCTTCATCTTGTTTTTAGGTGTCTTCCAATTCTGAAGGAAGCTGGAAGCGAATCCCGGTTCCTGGTTCATTGTTTTCAAGTCCAGTGATTTTATCCGTTAGATTTAAAATTATAACTTCGGTTTTAACTTCAAAATCTCTTGCATTATCATCCTTAGCAGATACTATCAACTTTAAGACATTATCATTACTTATCTCGAAGCTTAATTCAAAATCGACTTTTTGGGAAATATCGCTGAATTTTTCCAGGAGGTTTTTTCCCTTTTCCTTGTACATAATAGAACCGCTTTCAAGGAAGATATAATGAAAATTTTCATCAAACCCCTCT
>CAZMLU010000060.1:0-8957 GCA_964567295.1 uncultured Desulfovibrionaceae bacterium | reverse complement strand
AGCCTTTTTGATATTAAATTTAAAGGAGAGCTCAACCAGGTTTCCCCCAGTCAGTATCAACAAATACTCAAGCAGGTGGAGGGGACTACCATGGAGAGGGTAATTAGTTTTGTGCTGCTGCGTTCTCTACCCCAGGCGCATTACAGCGAATCGGAGGAAGGGCATTTTGGCCTTTCAGCCCAGCATTATACCCACTTTACATCACCTATCCGGCGCTCCCCGGACCTGCTGGTTCACCGTATACTGAGGACAACCCTGAAAGGAAGGTTATCTTCGGCAGAGTCGCGAAAGCTGGCTTCGCGCCTTCCTAAAATGGCTCAACACTGTTCTGAACAGGAGCGGATAGCTGTTGAAGCTGAGCGGGAAGCATTGGATCTGAAAAAAACCGAGTTCATGGAGGGCAAAGAGGGCACCGAATATACTGGTGTTATCAGCGGTGTTACTTCATTTGGCTTTTTTGTAGAGCTCGATAATACCGTAGAAGGGCTTGTACATGTAACGCGCATGGATGATGACTTCTATTATTTTGATGAAAAGAGATACTCACTGGTTGGTGAACACAACGGAAAAGTGTACCAGTTAGGAGATACTGTAAAAGTACGTCTGGAAAAAGTAGATAAAGAGATGCGGAGCATTTACTTTTTTCCTCTTTCTTAAATAGCTATAAGTTCAGAATGGTGGAAATTTATTACGAAGTGAACCAAGAAGCGGGGGGATGTGCTCTGTCAGTTCCTCAGTTCCTTGATTTATTGCCCCGTTGATGTTATAATATTGTTAAAGGGAAGATTATTAGCATAGGCTTGCCAAGAATTTTAGGCCCTACCCGCTAGTTATTAAGAGGTAGGGTTAAGTTATCTCTAAGGGAGGACTATCTTTCGTGGTTGCAGTTGCTCAGGATACAGGCAGCAAGGTTTTGGCTAAGAACCGCAAAGCCAGGCACGATTTTTCTATTGAAGAAACCCTTGAGGCGGGTATTGCCCTGCAGGGCACCGAGGTCAAATCTATGCGAGCAGGAAAAGTAAACCTGAAGGATAGCTATGCAAAGGTTGAAGGTGGAGAAATATTCCTTTATAATATGCATGTAAACACTTATGAACAGGCCAGTCGTTTCAATCACGATCCCTTAAGAACCCGTAAGCTGCTCATGCATAGGCGGGAAATTAACCGCCTCATCGGCCATGTTCAGGAGAAAGGCTATACCCTGGTTCCTTTGAGTGTTTATTTGAGGAAGGGCATGGTAAAGGTGGAGCTGGCCCTCGCCAAGGGTAAAAAGGTTTTCGATAAAAGGCGCACCCTGGCGGAGAAAGATGCCAAACGGGAGATGGAGAGGGCTTTTAAAGATAGAAAATTAGGTCGAGAAAGAGGTCAAAAGAGTTAAACATGGGGGTGAAATGGATTCGACGAGGGTAGAAGGAGCAGGAGAAGCGAGTCCGGGACCCATGGCCCGGTCAACAACATGGAACGGCTATAACTGCCAACGATAACGTAGAATTACAAGCTGCTTAACTAAAAGCAGCTCGTCCACCTCTTCCCTGCCTGCGGGATAAGGTCCGGGCGTCATAGCAGCAGGCTACCTGCTTTAAAGATCTCCCCTTCTTTAAAGCAGGGAATCTGACAGGGGATAGCCCCAGGAACTCTGCCCCGAGAGACTCCTGGAGCGAACCATATTTCGGGGCTACGCTCGTAGAAGCTCCTGTGGCTTTGCCTTCGGACGCGGGTTCGATTCCCGCCACCTCCACCAAATGAAAACTTAAAATCACAATAGCCAAGGCATCTTCTGATACAGAGGGTGCTTTTTTCTCAAAATAGGAGAAGTGCCATAGTCGGCGCAGATCGACCCGGATAGAAGGGTCAAGTTGCTCGCTTCCTAACCACGGAGACGTATTTTCACTTGCTGGACCGCTTTGCAGTCACCGCTATAGGGATTGGCGGTATCCTCAAACTATGATAAACTGAAATTGGGGAGGGCTGTAATGAACAAAGTGCTAAAAAATACTTTATGGGTCTTGTTTTTAACATTTATACTATAAGGTGTTCCCAAATTATCTGGCATGGTTGCCAGCTTTTTCGATTATCAAGCCATTGATCCCGATGGAGCGTACGCTTGGATATCAGTACATCATATTGTTCAGGCCTTAATTTTTGTAATCATCATTGCTATCTCAAACAAACTTAAGCCGCTTGAATTTGGTTATGGATGGGGCAATTGAGCTTTCAGCTTTTTTTATCGGGTCCATCAGAAGAGCTTATCTTTAGAGCTTTTGCCATAACAATGTTGGCACTAGTAACCCGACTTTGGCGTAAAATATTTCCAATCCCTTTAAACATCGGGTGTGATGCCAAACAGCAACTCAATGTAGTAGCGAAAGCATGAGCTTAAATACAATATTATCTTGCTTTTTAGCTCTCCCTGCGGTATAATTGTAGTAGCCAAACACCGCAGGAGGCCGCCTATGTTTCTCAAAAAATCCAAGAAGTCGTATAAAGGAAAAGGCTATGAAACCTACGCCTTGACCGAGTCTTACCGCGAAGGCGGGAAGGTAAAGCACCGGCATATTGCCAACCTGGGGGCTTTGACCCCGGAACAAGCTGCGCGCATCCGGTTGGTATTAAAAGCCAAGCGGAGCGAAGATGTTTTTGTCGGGCCGTTGACCGATGTAGTAGCCAAGCAGCATTATTGTTTCCTGGATGTAGCGGTACTGGATCAAGTCTGGAAGCGGTTTTCCCTGGACCAGTTTTTTCGGGATGTGCCCTATGCTGAGGCCATGGCTGTAAACCGCTGCTTGGAACCTAAGGCCAAGATCCAGATTAAAAAATGGACTGAACAGACGGTTTTGCCCCGTTTGCAGGAGTTCGAATCCGAGGATGAATTTGAGATATACCGTGTTTTGGATCAAATCAACGAACAGGAAGAGGCGCTGCAAAAGCATCTGCATCAGCAGTACCAGCGGCTGGGGCTGGCTGCAAACGACACGGTGATCTATGATCTCACCTCCAGCTATTTTGAAGGGACAAAATGCATCCTGGCTTCCTATGGTTACTCCCGGGACCACCGTTCTGACCGCAAGCAGGTCGTAATCGCTTTGGTGGTCACGCCCCGGGGCTATCCGCTGTACTGGCAGGTTCTACCGGGAAACATTCAGGATGTTGCCACGGTCGAGGAACTTTTGGCTATACTTAAAAAGCGCTTCGATGTCAAGCAGTGTCTTTTGGTCTTTGACCGTGGAATGGTTTCCAGCAACAACCTGGAATCGATATCCGGGGCATTTTTCACCTATGTTTCTGCCCTGGACAAAGATGAGATCCGGACACTGGGGCTGATTGAACCTGAACTGGCAGAATATGCTGCCCAAGGGAAAAGCCTGCTGACCCTGGGCTTTCAGACCCATGACAAAAATCTGTTTTACCGGGAACACTTACACCAAGGGCGTCGCTATATTCTGGCCTTTAACCGTAATCTTTACCGGGAACAGCAGCAAAGCCGAAAAACACGGTTGCAGAAAGCAAAAGCGTATCTCAGTTTTTACAATGAAGAATTAGGCAAGGCCCAAAAAAGCCGCAATGAACAGACAACACATCGCAAAATCGAAGCCAAGTTGCGCAAATGGAAGCTGCAGAAAATCATTTCCTGGCAACTGGAACCACTCCTGCTCACAGTGCCTACAGCAAAAGGGGGCAAAAGAACCGTGCATTCTTTCCAGATCCGCTACGAAGTCAATGAGTCCCGGCTCCAAGAGCAAAAACAGCTGGACGGCATCTTATGCTTCGTCACCAATAATCAGTCGCTTTCTCCAGAACAGATCATCGGCCACTATCGTCGTAAGGATATCATTGAAGATGCCTTCCGCGAACTGAAAAGCTACCTGCACCTGCGTCCCTTTTACCTGACCCGGGAGGAACGGGTCAAAGCCCATGTTTCTATCTGTGTGCTGGGCTACCTGTTGTTTAATGCGCTGGAAGACCAGTTAAAACAGCTTGAAAAGCCACTGAGCGGCAAAACAGCGCTCGAGCTGTTAAAACAATGCCAGCTCAACCGCATCGGCCCGCATGATAGCGAGACATACGTGGAGAGCATTACGGAATTGACCGGCGAACAGGCCACGCTGCTGGACCAGTTGGGCCTGAAGCACCTTGTGGGTAAGAAATACTTGAACAAAATACTGGAACATTCTGCCATGTAGTAGCGAAAAAATATTTTCCAAGCCTGTGAGGCCTTGTATCATCGCAACTGGAAATATTTAACGCCAAAGTCGGGATATAACGGAACAAAAGCGTTTAGAAAGGGCCCTGGTTAAAAGTGAGTCGTTACACAAAGAAACCCAGCGTATAACCAGGGTCGGCGGATGGGAATACGATGTGCTGTCCGGCATCATTGCCTGGACCGATGAAGTGTATAATATCTATGGCGTTTCAAAGGAATATAATCCCAGTGATATTTCTATGGCTATGTCTTTTTATACACCGCAGTCGCGGCAGACCCTTGAAAATGCATTTCGGCGCGCTGTTGACCATGGAGAGTCGTACGATCTGGAACTGCTATTTGTAAATGCCCACGCGAACAGCTTTGGGTACGAACAATCGGCAACCCGGAACAGCTTGATGGAAAGATATTCCGCATCGTCGGCAATATTATGGATGTCACCGAACGCAAGCAGGCGGAAGAAGCGCTGCGGGAAAACGAGGAGCTGTTGCGTAAAGTTAATGAGACTGTGGGCGAGGGAATAGTTCTGAAAGATGCCTCGGACAGTTTCGTGCATTGGGATAAAACCGCTTCAGATATTTTCGGTCTGGATGTTGAACATGCCAGGGGTCAGACACCAGCTGTTTTTGATATAAAGTTCATTTACGAAGATGGAACCGAGTATGCTGGAGATGACTTTCCTTCTCAATATACTTTACGCACTGGAGAATCCTGTAACAATGCAATCATGGGGATCAAGCGCAACAATCATTCAATAACCTGGCTGAAAATCAACACTCGGCCTATTTTCAAGTCCGGGGATACAAAACCGTATCTGGTTGTTATCTCTTTTTCGGACATTACCGAGCAGAAAGAAAAAGAAAAACAACTTAGGGACAGCGAGCAGCGCTTTCAAAAAATGCTGAGCATCATTCCGGATATGATTTCCATCCATGATCCAGATATGAATATCGTCTACAGCAACTGGAACGGTTTTGCTAATATTCCCGAAGATAAGCGTGTGCTGAATACAAAGTGCTACAAAACGTACCGGGATTACGATCATATTTGCCCCGATTGCCGGGCAATAACTGTTCTAAGTACCAAAACAGCATTTCAGGCGGAAGCAAAGCTTTCCGGCGGCAAGTGGATTGACATTAACATCGTATAGCGATATTGCAAATCTATATTGATTCAATGTCAAGGCTGTAGCTTCAAAACCAGTTTTACCTGCTGGCTTATCGCCTTCCCGATCCTGAAACTTTGGAGCTGATCATGATCGGCCCCCATGAAAACTACTACCGGGAATTAAAAAACTATCTCAGAGACAAGGTATGATTTTTGATCCAGACCTAACTGATGGAGGAGTAAATGCTGGAAGCTTTACCGGTTTTGCTTCTCGGGTCGTGGATTATTTTTCTCGAAAATCCGAACCATTATGGTTCTTAACCATTAACCAGACTTAAATCCCTGATGGCAATTGTCCGGGCATCATATTCGAGCAGGCCTTCCCCGCGCATTTTATTTAATTCCCTGCTTAAAGAAGACCTCTGTACCCCCAGCCTTTCCGCCAGTTCCTTCTTTGAATAATTCAACCTTATAACCGGGCTTTTCTGGAGATGGTGTTCATAAGTAAGAAAGGCGACAATCTGCCGGCGGATCGTCTTGTGAGAGATGGTCCTGATTTTATCGGCCAGGATCAGCATCCGGTCGGAAATGGTTCCAAGCAGGGCCACCATAAAATTAAAGTTACGGCGACCCAGTTCAATAATGAATTCCCTGGGCAGGTGCAGGATCACCGTATCCGTTTCGGAAACAACGGTCATAGGGTAAAAGTTGTTGGTTGAAAACACCAGGTGGCCCCCGATAACATCCGGAGCTGAAAATACATTAATGGTGAGGAGGTTTCCTTCTTCGTCAATCTTTTGCACGGCCACTTTTCCTTCCAGGACGATATCCATGGCCTGGCATACTTCATTTTGCAGGTGGACAATCTGATCTTTGGTATAACATTTAATATCATACCCCGATGAATTGAATATTTTCGCCAGCTCCTCCCGGGAAAAGCTGTTAAAAAGACTCAACCCGGCCAGGGCGTCAAGATATTGATCAATTTTAATTACAACCACCCCGATTAGTTGCAAATTAGTTACTTCGGCAACTTATCTATGCTTCAATTCAAAGTATACTCTAGACAAACATAAACGGAAAGGAGGTTTGTACCTTGAAAAGCAAGCTTCAATTAATAGTTCAGATTATCTTCTTGGCCCTGTTCCTGGTCCTGGTCGGAACCGGCCGGGTGCAACTTTGGGTGGGCCTGTTCCTTTTAGGAATCGTCCTGGCCCTGTTGCTGTCCAGAATATACTGCGGGTGGATCTGCCCGATTAATACAGTGATGAACGGAGTGACCTGGGTCAAGAAAAAACTGGGCCGCAAGGGGCAAAAAACACCGCAGACGTTTACAAAACCCTGGATCCGCTACCTGGTTTTTGCCCTGTTTGTAGCCACCTTTATCACCAGTATGCTCACCGGACAGCAGATCCCGGTTCTGCCGGCATTATTCGCCATTGGCGTTATCCTGACCTTCTTCTTTCCGGAACAGCTTTGGCACCGTTACCTGTGCCCGTTCGGGACAATCCTGAATCTCCCTGCGACAACGGCCAAATACACCATGACTATCGACCAGGAAAAGTGCACCAGTTGCGCGGTATGCAAGAAAGTATGCCCGGCGGATGCAGTCGAAGTAAATGATAAGCAGTATACGATCAATAAAAAAGACTGCCTGGTCTGTCTTGATTGCTCGGTAAACTGCAAAGAGGATGCGATCAGTTACTGTTAATTATAAAGTAACCGGCTTTGATTATTATCGTTTTACCCCCAAAGGAGGGTTTTTAATGCAGGTAACAAATCTTGAAGATCTTAAAGAGTTTTCCAACGTGGACTTTATCAAAAAAGAACTGTTGGTTACGGATAATTTCAAGCTGCTCCTGATCTGTTTTGAACCGGGCCAGGAAGTGCCACCCTGCGTTATGGAACGCAGCACCGCTTTTTATTATGATCTTTATGCGACAGCGGAAACCATAGCCTGGGATTACCGCCAACAACGGCCCTACAAAAAGGACGAGCTCAAAGGCAAGCGCCGTCTTTATCTGCATCTTTATTACAACAGCGAAAAAGCAACCGAAGATGAGCGTCGACAGAACCTTTTGCTGATGAAATTACAGCAAGAGCTCCTGGACGGGAACCGCAAACAAGAACACGAGAAACTGTATGCCAAATATTTCGAGGTCCATTCTACACCGGTCCGGGGTACCAAGGTAAAAGCCAAACAAGAAGCAATCGATGAAGCCAAGAAAAACTACGGCTATTTCGCCCTGATCAGTAACGAGATCAAAGATCCGATTGAAGCCCTTGCCACCTATCGCAATAAAGACTTAGTGGAAAAAGCCTTCGGGAACCTGAAAGAACGTTTAAATCTGCGCCGGACGCTGGTTTCTTCCGAACTCAGTCTTGATGGCAAACTGTTTGTTGAGTTTGTAGCCCTGATCTATCTGTCCTATATCAAAAAGCAGATGCAGGAGCATGCTCTTTTTAAAAAGTATACGCTGCAGGGCCTGCTCGATGAGCTTGAAGTGATCGAGTGCTTCGAACAACTGGCTTGACCCCTTAATATTGAAATTACCATTGAAGGAAAAATTGTTGATCTAGATGTCCCACCAAGAATTCAAGATGGTCGAACATTAGTACCTGCTAGATTTATGTTTGAACCTCTTGGTGTAACGATGGAATGGGACGGTGACAATCAAGTGGCTTCAGGTATACTTGGGGACCAAAGGGTAGATATGCCCATTGGCAGTAGGGGAGCGAAAATTAACGGCGAAACAAAAATGTTAGATGTTCCAGCACAAATCTTTGAAGGAAGAACTTATATTCCTCTAAGGTTTGCAGGGGAAGCTTTTGACCGTCACGTCCAGTGGGACGGGGCAACCAGGTCAATCACCGTAGGTGAAGCAGAGAAAATGGAACTGCTTTTCACTGTAGAAGAGTGGGAAGAAATTTCTAACCTGGCTTATTCACCAGACGGAGACACAATAGCTATAGGAGGACGTAGGGGCCACGATCCTGCCTCGGAGCTGTATTCTTCTGGAAAATAGGGAAGTTTTTGTTTCCAAAACAGGGGAAGATGCTATTGAAGTAAATAGCCTGGATTTCTCCCCGGATGGTTCTATCCTTGGTGCCGCATGGTGGGGTGTGAGCCTTCATGATGCAGAGGATTTAACAAGACTATTGCATCTTCACAGTGGACACGAATGCAGAATAACTTTTTCACCTGACGGTGAAATGCTGGCAACACACCCCAATCAATTGGGCAGTGAAGTTTGGTTGTGGGAAAGAGAAAACGACTTAGATTTTGAGAAGGTAGCTGAATTTGCCCCTGATGGTGATATGATCCATGATATAAAGTTTACTCCTGAGGGCGATTATATTGCAGGTGGATTTAGAGATGGCATTGTACGGATATGGGACGTTGAAAGCTATGAGCTAGTGAATACTATTGATTTTAATACTACTGGAGGAAATTATAACCTGAGCTTTTTACCTGATGGAGAGATACTTGCCGCGTCAGACCCAGACTTAGCATCGGAATTTTATTTATTTAACTGGGAAGACGGTGCTAGACAGCAGGTTTTTAAACCTGAAGGCAGGATTTCAAGTATGGAATTTTCTCCCGATGGTACAATGCTTGCATACGGATTACACGGCGGCGGAGTTGAAA
>CAZMLU010000059.1:7017-9129 GCA_964567295.1 uncultured Desulfovibrionaceae bacterium | reverse complement strand
GGCATAGAGCAGGGCCCAGTTGTCATCTGCGCGCTGGTCGCGGCTCATCCAATAGACAATGGGTCCACCGGCAAGGGGCTTCTCATTGAGGCGCCTTATTCTTCTTTCCTCAACAGTGTCGTGATTCTTCTTCAGCATCTCGGTTCACAACCTTTCTTCGACCCCAGGCCAGCGAACAAAAGGGCCTTGGCCAGAGCTAGGAGCAAGAAAGTTCCTGCCAGGATCAACAGAGCTGTTTCTGCTAAACATGGGAAAAGTAGTGATGAAAATTGGTGTGAAGGGTGGAAAAATCGTCTATTTCGGCAAATTCTCCGCGGCGGATAAGGAATATGCGTCCCGCTGTTTTTATTGTTGAAAAACGATGGGCAATGATAATAGAGGTGCGTTCTTTTGCAGCATATTGTATGGAATCCTGGAGCAATTTTTCTGTATAGGTGTCTATGTGGGCCGTAGCTTCGTCGAATATAAATACTTTGGGATTGAAAGCGAGCAGGCGGGCAAAGGCCAACAGTTGGCGCTGGCCTGTAGAAAGGGCAACCCCTCTCTCGCCCAGGAAGGTTTCGTATTTCCGGGGCAGCTTTTGGATAAATTCGTAAGCATTGGCAGCCCTGCAGATTTGGTCCAGTTTTTCTTGAGGAAGAAAAATGGCATTAAGGGTAATATTCTCCCTGATAGTTCCGCTGAACAAAAATACATCCTGATGTATAACGCCAACCTGCTGACGTAATTCACGCAGGTCCTGTTTCCTTATATCCACCCCATTGAATAGTATTTCACCTTTTTGGACGTCATAGAAACGGTTGATCAGGTTTATAAGAGTGCTTTTACCTGCCCCTGTGGGGCCCACTACCGCCACTTTTTCCCCGGGCGCGATAGAAAAGCTGACATTTTTTAAGACCCAGTTCTCGTTTTCATAGGCAAACCAAACATTTCTAAATTCCACAGACCCGCCTCCTTCCGCCTCGGGCAGAGGTTTTTCAGGGCTTTTTATATCTTCTTTTTCATCCATTAACTGGAATATCCTTTCAGAAGAAGCGGTCGCAGCCTGAAGAACGTTATATTTTTCGCTGATATCGTTGATGGGGCGGAAGAATTGATCCACGTAATTAGTGAAAGCATAAAGGACCCCGAATGGAATAACATCCGCCAGGACCTGGCCGCTGCCGTACCAAAGGAGCAGGGCAAGCGCCAGGGAGCGTAGCAGATCCATGAAAGGCCTGAATACGGCAAATATTTTTATTTCGCGCATACTGGCCGAAAGATGACTCATATTGACCTCATCAAAAAGAGAGGAACGATTTTTTTCCTGCCCAAATACCTGGATGATCCTGATACCCGCTATATTTTCGGCAAAAAAAGTGTTAATGCGGGCGAGCTGCTTGCGCAGTTCCCGGTAAGCAGGCAGGGCCTTTTTCCTGTAGATCAAGACAGCGAGCAGGATTAAAGGAAAAACGCTGAAAGTCACCATTGCCAAAACAAAGTGCATGTAGAGCATAATGGCAACAATCCCTATCAAAAGAAAGACATCCTTAAAAAGATCTACCAGGAAACTGGTGTACATTTCATTTAAAGTCTCGGGATCATTGGTCAAGCGGGTGACCAGCCTTCCTACAGGGTTATTATCAAAAAAGGAGATGGAAAGGCGCTGCAGGTGAGCAAATAAATCTTGGCGAATGTCGTAGATTATACGCTGGCCGGTTTGCATAAGCAGGTTGAATTGAAAATAATAGAGGATTAAACCGGTCACATAGATACTTAAAAATAGCAGGCCCAGTCTCTGCAGCTCCTGCAAGGAACCGGGACCAAGGATATAGTCATCGATCGCGATTTTCAGCACATAAGGCTGCGCCAGTTGTAACACAGTAACAAAAAGACTGAGCAATAACGAAATTATTAAAGGCCTGGCATAGGGCCGGGCATAAAGCAGCATACGCTTAAAAAGACGGGGGTCATAGTTCAGCGGTTTTTCTTCCGGCAGATGATGACGATGCATGGTAATCGCTCCAGGTTTTTCATAATTTCATAACATCAGAATGGGACAGAATCTTAAAACAAGAGCTCCCTAAGTGTATTACAGCTACTAAAGCTACTACAGCTACTACAAGTGCTACA
>CAZMLU010000059.1:0-6917 GCA_964567295.1 uncultured Desulfovibrionaceae bacterium | reverse complement strand
GCTACAGGCGCTACAGGCGCTACAGGCGCTACAGGCGTTCCCAGGACTGCTGTGAATATATATCGCTATAAAATCCTTTCTGGGATAATAGCTCCTCGTGGGTTCCTTCTTCTGATAATTTCCCTTCTTCCAAAACCATGATCTTATCAGCCAACTGTAGAGATTTGGTGCGGTGCGTTATGATGATAATAGTAGTATCATTGCTGATTTCACGCAAATTACTTATAATCAGCTCCTCTGTCAGGATATCTACAGAAGAAAAGGCGTCGTCGATAAGCAGAAAAGCAGGATTTAATAAAAGCACTCTCGCCAGGGCCAGCCTCTGCTGCTGCCCCCCGGAAAGAGTAATTCCCCTTTCCCCCACCACCGTATAATATCCATCGGGAAAAGCTTCGATCTCCTCATCCAGCGCGGCCAGCTTGGCCGCATTTTTGATATCCTCCAGGGAAGCTTCAGGGTAAGCAAAGGCAATATTTTCAGCAATAGTGGTAGAAAAAATAAAATTATCCTGGGGCACATACCCCAGCATTTTCCTCCAATTTTTTAGCGGTATCTTTCTTAAAGAATAGTTATTTACCAAAATATCTCCCGCTTCTGGCTCAAAAAGCCGCAAGATAAGGTAAAATAACGTTGATTTACCGCTGCCTGTGCGGCCGGTAATTCCGTTTATTTTTCCGTGTAAAATAGAAAGGCTTATATTATCCAGGACGGGGGATTGGTCTTCCTCGTACCTGAAGGTAACTTTCTGAAAATCCAGATCCCCTTCCAGCTCACTGCTTTGAAAATTCGGATCGGGGAAATGGTCAATAATCTCCGACTCTGTTTGCAGCAGGCGATTTATCCTTTCCATAGAAGCCCTTCCGCGCTGCGAAATATTGATGACCCACCCGAAAGCAAGCATGGGCCAGGTTAAAAGGGCCAGGTAACCGTTAAAAGCGACAAAATCTCCAATAGATATTTCTTCCTGCATTACAAGGCTGCCCCCGTAGAGAAGGACGATAATAAAAGTGGTGATACTGAAAAGATAGATGAGCGGGTTGTAAAGCCCCCAAAGTTTGTATAAAGAAAAATTTTCCGCCATATAATTTTTGGAGGAATCTTCAAATTGCGTTTTCACTTTTTCTTCCAACGCGAAGGATTTCACAACCCTGGAAGCAGTAATGTTTTCTTGCACCACGCTTGTCATATCACCAAAAGCTTCCTGCAAGCTCAAAAAACTTTTATAGACCCTCTTGCCCAGTTGCTGAAAGGCAAAGGCCAGCAGAGGAAAAGGTATAAGGGCCAACAAGGTGAGCCTGATATCCGCAGTAATAAACATGATTGTAACGGCTGCAACGGTTATAAAAATAGAATCTATCAGCATCACCACGCTAAATCCCAGGGATGTTCTCACCGCAGTGATATCATTGGTGATATGGGCCATAAGTTCGCCAGTCTTACGCTTGAGGTAAAACTTGGGCGAAAGTTCCTGGAGGTGATTGAACAGTTTTTCCCGGAGGTATTTTTCCAGTAAACGGGAAGTGCCAATAATGTAGAGGCGCCACAGGTAACGGAAAAAGGCGATACCGCCTGCGGCAGCGAGGATAAAGAAAATATATAGCTGCAGGGCGCTTCTGTCGGGCTGAGCGGAAAGCAATTCATCAGTAAAAATCCCCAGGAGCCTGGGCGTGACAAGCTGCAAAGCATCAACCAGTAGCACCCATATTATCCCAAAAATATAGCGCCGTTTATGCTCTATGAAAAAATCTTTTAAAGTTAGGAATTCTTTCATATTTTATATCGCTGAAGGGAAAAACTCTTCATCTCCTTATATTTAACAATATTATTTAGAAGAACATCTCCCCGGAAAGAAACGCTTTTGTCTTCTGTTGCTCCGGGTTATTAAAAAAGGTGTCTTTTTCACTAACCTCGACTATAAGCCCGCCATCAATCAGGCAGGTCCGGTCTCCCACCCGCTTGGCCTGGAAGTGGTTATGGGTGATCCACACAACGGTTGGCCTCTCTTCAGCGGCATACTTAGTCACCATCTGCTCGATTATCTTGATATTGGTAGGGTCCAGGTTGGCTGTGGGTTCGTCCAGGAGCAGCACCCGCGGCTTAAAGACCAGCGCCCTGGCCATGGCCACCCTCTGCGCTTCCCCGCCGGACAAAGTGCGGCTGCTTTGGCGGAGCAAATGGGAAATCCCCAGTTCCTCTACTAAGGGCATGATCTCCGCTTTGTCCACCCGCTGGTTTCGGATTTTCAGAGGATAGATGATATTTTTCCAGACGCTGTCTTTTAAAAGGGCCGGTCTCTGAAATACAGTGGTGATCTTCCTCATTACCTCTAACGGGTAAGTGTTACTGTGGTATGAAAAATTACGGCCCTCAAATATTATCTCCCCTTCTTCCGCTTTCTCCAAAAAGTTTAATAGACGCAGCAGGGTAGTCTTTCCTGCACCGCTAGGCCCCAGCATGCAAAAAATCTCCCCTTTAAATAGCGACAGATCTTTAATTTCCAATTCAAAGCCGGGATATTTTTTCAGCAGGTTCCTTATATAATAACTTTTCTCAGTCATAATAACGGCCTTTCCCTTAAGTCAATGTTATTACTCAGAAGCAAAAAGGTGTCTTTTTTGCAAAGTAACCATGGTAAGATTGGCTATAAAAGTGATAGATAAAAGGATAATACCAAATGCTATAGCCACTCCAAAATTACCCTGCCTGGTCTCCAAAACTATGGCAGTGGTGAGCACCCTCGTCTTGCCCTCAATGTTCCCTCCTACAAGCATGACGGCTCCCACTTCGGAGATGATACCGCCAAATCCCGCTATTATAGCAACGAGCACTCCTATACGCGCTTCTTTAATGGCGGCCCATGAGGCCTGAAGCTTGGTAGCCCCCAAGGCTTGCAGCTGTTTCATAAGATTTTTGTCAACAGATAAAACTGCGGCCATGGTAAAACCAGATACCAGGGGAAAAGCGATAATTGTCTGTGCCGTAATCATTGCCTTGGTGGTAAAAAGCCACCCCAGGCTTCCCATGGGGCCCACAGATGAAAACAGAAGAAAAACAAAGAGCCCGATAACAACAGGGGGGAACCCCATCCCCGTATATAATAAAGCGGTAACAAAAGGTTTACCGCGGAAATGGGTCAGTCCCAAAATTGTCCCCACCGGTATCCCAATTAAAGTACTGAATAAAAGCGCTATCCCTGATACCCGGAGAGAGACCCCGATAATATTATAGACATACGGGTCAAAAGTTAGTAAGAGCTTTAATGCATTCACAGCCTCCATATTTCGTTCCTCCTGTTTAACTGCCGCAATTCTCTTTACAACAGCGCGCGGACAATATCTTATAGGAAACGCTCTATCATTTTCGATAATCTTATGGGGTAGCAGAGCTCCTTGGGTCTGCATATAAAACATTTCAGGCAATAAGCTGTCTCAGGTTACTGTGCATCGGCGAAAAACAGTGGCTCTCCAAAAGTATCCTTGCCGAACTCCCCGATCATCTTCTGGGCTTCATCGGATATAAAAAATTCAGCCAGAAGAAGTGCCTCTTCATGCTTAACACCAGGATGTTTATTGGGGTTGACAGGAATTATGCTGTAAGGATTGGTAAGGGCTTCGTCCCCTTCAAAAACGATCTCCAGGTTGGGCAATTTGTCCATCATGGAGAAATACGTCCCCCGGTCCGTCATAGTATACCCTTCCATTTCATTGGTGGTAATCAACGTATCGCCCATTCCCTGTCCCAAAGAAGTATACCACTCCTGTCCTTCAACTTCAATCCCGGCGAGAGGCCACAGATCTACCTCCTTGTTATGTGTTCCGGAATTATCCCCCCTGGAGGTAAAAGCAATTCCTTCGTCCTCCATATGTTCCTGCATTTTAATAAGTGCACTTTCTATATCAGCACTCTCTGCTATCCCGGCAGGGTCTCCGTTTGGCCCCAAAAAAACAAATTCGTTATACATAACATTCCAGCGCTCTGTGCCGTATCCCTCTTCCACAAACTGGTCTTCCAGATTTGGGGCATGGACCAGGATGATATCACAGTCTCCCCTCTCGGCGATATTGATAGCCTGCCCCGTGCCTAATGATATTATATCGACTTCAATACCATGCATAGATTCAAAAACCGGAATTATTTTGTCTAAAAGACCTGAGTCATAGGTGCTTGTTGTTGTGGCGAGAACAATTGTATCAGCATACTCAGGCCCAAATTCAGGCACAGCAGCTTCACCATTATCGGCAGGTGCACCATTATCGGCAGGTGCACCATTAGAGTCCCCGTGGGGATCATCTGCTCCGGTATCTGCGGGCTGCTGACAGCCTGTCACTACCATCATTATAAGCACTATAAATAATACTGCAACCCTCTTCATTCTAAGACCTCCGTCTTCGTTTTTAAAATAATTATTTAAAGCTATCTTCCATTTTTTCTCTACCACATACGCGTTTAGCTTGTTGCTGCATAATGAATATACATGCATAACGACAGTAAAAAATAGCGGCAGTAAAAAATAAATTGCTGCCTTCAGAAGGCAGCGAAAAACAATACACCTTCTTTCCAGTGAGGGAGGCCTAACCGTTTCCCGTTCGACCCTGCCGTTCATGGACCATAGCAGTTTACCTTAGGATGCCATGAATCGAAGATGACAAAGTGAATATGAAATGATATTCATATCGCTATCAATGTACCATAAAAAAAGATTCCTGGCAACCCTCAAAATGCAGAAGCTACAAATTAGAAACCAAAAAGATATGAACAGCGTTTTGTTTTAGAAGGTTAGAAATTGTGAAGCGCAGTAAAAAGAGGGCGTTTAAAATTTTCCTCACCGAAAGTGGAAATAATTCCCTGACCTTCTTCTCCTCTAAGCCAGCTGGCAAAAAGGGAAGACTCCCTGTACTGCACAGAAGGAACGCGCTCCGGATCAACAATAATTAGCACAAAGATATTTTTCAAGTGTTTTCCCGGCATCTTTTGATTATCCTTACCCGCAAAAATAGTCATCTGTTCTTCAGCTCGGGATATGAGAAAAGACGCCCGATCTACGAGTGTGTAAGCACCTTTTTCGGCGGCGAGACGCAGCGTTCCCAGGTTTCCGGCAACCCCGGGGGCCTGCAGGTACCAATCTCCAGCAGGAGTTACCCCTGCAGCTTTCCAGAGTTTCAGTTCCTTTAAGTGGGTGCCGGAACGGTCCCCACGGCTGACAAAAAATGCCCGGGAGTAGGCAATCTTTTGAAAAGCAGCTGGCGAAACCATTTTATGTACAATCTCTCCCAGTCCTGCCGGATCTGAGAGGGGGCCCACAAGGACATAGTCATTGGACATCAGGGGATACTTCTCCTTTCCCCATCCTTCACGTATAAATTCTTCCTCAAGCTCAGGGGCATGAGTAAGAGCCATATCGACCCGCCCTTCCCTGGCCATCTGGAGGGCACGACCGCTTCCCAGGGCGATATGCCTCACCAGTATTCCGCTAACTCGAAAAAACGCTTGTTCTAGCAAATCTAAAAGCCCCGTCTCTACCGGCTCCATGGTGCTGGCCAGCAGCAGGTTCTTGGCAGCAGCATCTGGCAGGCCTCTTTCTTCAGGGGTTGGCATTTTTTGGGGAGGGCGGGAGGCGGATAAAAAACGGCTTAGGCCACTATCTACCTCCTGCTTGAAGACCCGGTACTGTAAAAGCAGTTCCTGTCCGTCTTTGGTGAGGGAAGTGCCCCCACCGGCATAACCTCCAACCTGTTTATCGACCAACGCTACCCCCAGGACCTTTTCCGCCTCTCTGATCAGCCCCCATGAATAGCGGTAAGAAAGGCCCATTTGAGAAGAGGCGCGGCTGATGGAGCCAAAAGTTACGATCTTCTCCAGCAGCTCAAAAAGATTACTTGCAGAAATACGCTTTTCTCCTTCCAGTTCCAGAAAAACCTTAAATTCTACAGGAAAATCCCCTTCCATTCCCTCACCCCTATCTCATTATTTTACAATCAGGCTGGGGGGTGTCAGGGGGACGGGGTACCTGACACCCTTGAGCAGGTTTAATAGCTAATCTTTCATAAGCCTCCTGGCGCTGACCAGGACCTCTCTGCCGTATTTATTCCGCAACCTGTCTTTTACCAGGGTTATCTTCGTTTCGCTCGCGGAAACAGAGGAGAACAGTGATAGCTGACGGCTGCTTTCCAGGGATGATGCCTTAACGCCGGATAGCCGCCAGGGCGGCCTGTTGCCCTCACGCAGAAACAGCTTCTCGGCGCAGCGATAAATCTCCCGGTCGCTATCGGTAGCCTCGGAAAGGGTCATGTCCCTGGTAATGGTATTAAAATCAGCAAAGCGCAGTTTTAAGGAGATGGTTTTGGCCCGCAACCCTTTGGACCGTAAGCGGTAACCCACTTCTCCTGAAAGTTCTAGGAGGGTAACTAATATTTGCTCCCGCTCGAAGACGTCCCGCGGGAAGGTTGTCTCCTCGGAGACTGACTTTCTTTCGTGCTCCGTTTCTACTTTACGGTCGTCCTGGCCCCAGGCATATTGTTTGAGTAATTTACCGTTTTTGCCCAGAAGGCTGATCAGGGATTCCTCCGGGAATTCAGCCAGGCTTCCTACTGTGCTGAGGCCATAAGAGTGCAGCTTCTTCTCTGTGACAGGCCCTACTCCCGGAAGCACCTTTACCGGAAGGGGCCACAGCAGTTGGGGAACGTCCTGGGGCCAGAGTGCTTTCAGGTTGTCCGGCTTGGCCAGGCCGCAGGCAATTTTGGCCAGCAGTTTGTTAACGGATACTCCTATACTTATAGGGAGACCGAGTTCTTCTTTAACAGCAGCGCGGATGGCCTTTGCTGTTTCGAGGCCGGTCTCCTTTGTTACTGCAAGATAGGCTTCATCAATGGAGACAGGCTCAATATCGGGAGTGTACCTTTCCAGTATCCCCAGCACCC
>CAZMLU010000058.1:0-10090 GCA_964567295.1 uncultured Desulfovibrionaceae bacterium | reverse complement strand
GTAATATCGTGAGTTAAAAAAAACTTGCGACCTATACAAAAAATTATTTAGATTGCCTTCAAAATTATGGCAAAACGTGGTATAATTATCTTGTAAAAGTTCAGAATAATTTTACTATCGGCACAGGAGATGGCGACATGGAAGATCTAATCAATTTTATTCGAACAAATAAAGAGCTTACCATAATTATAGTTGCGTTTACCATTTCTTATTTCTTGCATACACTAATTCACCGAACAAATAATAAATTCCAATGAGCCGGTGAACCCGGCTTATTTATATCCATATCCTTTGTTTAATATTCTTCAAAAGAAAACTACAACGGCATCCAGGGAAAAAACTAATATATTACGGAAGGAGGAGGTTGATATGGTGCGCCAATCCAGGCGAAACCATGCACGCATTGGGATAATTGTGTTTCTTCTCTTTATTTTTTCTCTGCTTCTGCCCGTTCCTACAGCGTTATCACAAGACACGGCAGTGTTGGTGATCGATCCCGATGCAGCTGAAATTTTTACCGGTGAAACCCAGCAGTACAGGGCCTATTTAAGTTTTGACGGAGGAGACACCATGGAAGAGGATGTCACAGAGGAATGTGACTGGCAGGTAATGAATACGGATATTGGGGGGACGACCGATACCGAGGGGCTTTTCAGAGGCGTTGCGCCCGGCGAAACCATGGTTCATGCAATATATGAAGGCATTGATAGACGGCAACTGACTCACGTTGCTGAAATTAGAGCGGAAGGTAGAGCAGTATTAATTGTGAAAGAACCTCCTGAGAAGGTTGAAGTCTGGCTGGAGGTGGAACCGTTATTAGCAATCATTGGCTTAGGCGACACCCAGCAGTATATAGCTAACCTGAGGTCCACGGACAGCTCCCTGGAGCAGGAAGTCACAGATAACTCCACCTGGACCCTGGACGAGGATATCGCCACCCCTACCGCCAATAAAGGTGAATACCTGGGTGAGCGTGAAGGGTCCAGCTTCCTGACCGCAGAGTATATTTTTGAACCTGATGAGGGAGAAGCTCTTTCCCTGTGGGGGGAGGCTAAGCTAATCGTGTGGGAAGAAGAAGAGGATACCCCCGATGACGTTCCTGAAACAGAGGAATTGCCCGAAGGCGAAATTATCAACAGGCAACCTGGATACATTACTCTAAGCGAACCTCAGAACCTTGGCCATCCGGGGGATGAATTCACTCTCAGCTATGACAAAACCAAAATGGACGGCAACCCGGACCGTTATCCCAGGGTATTCTATTTTAATGATGATTACGAAAAATGGGTGGCCCTTGCCAGCTATCCCCTGAGTCCAGGTGCGGTAAGAGCAATCAATGACGGCGATTACTTTGGCTGGTTTGTGGTATTCGGCAGCATCCAGCCCAGTTTTACCGATATCACCTTTATTCAGGAATGGGCTGAGCCCACAGCCAACCGGATGAACGGTCTGGGATTGCTGGAAGGGTGCGAGGTTGAAAATGATCCCACCAACCTGAACAGGCCCGCCGGCCTGGAAAGGACCATTGCCAGGGCCGAATTGACCACCATGGTAGCCAGAATCCTGGGACTGGCCCCGGGGGAAACCCACTTGTATCCCACCCTGACCTATATGAGTGATGCCGAAAATGACTCCATTCTGCAGGCGAATTACTCCGATGCCGACCAGGTTATTGATCATTGGGCCAAGGCCTATATCGCATCCATGACCGAGGCGGGGCTGGTGCGAGCAAAAGGGGACCGCTTTGCGCCGCAGGACGAGATGACCCGCATCGAAGCAGCAGTGTTAATCTCCGATGCCTTGCAGGATGTTCCCGGTTTTGGTTTCCCCGCCGATCTATCCGTGTACTCGGATTACGAGCAGGTTCCATCCTGGGCCGTGGGAGAAGTGGCTGAAGGGACCGTGACCGGCTATCCTGACAGCACCCTGCGTCCCAACTTGCCCATTAACAGGGCGGAAGCCATGACGCTGCTATTAAGACTTTTACGGGGATTTGGCTGGTAAAATATACGAATACAGAACATACTTGGGTACTATACACTGCAGACCAAACCCTGGATGCTAAAGGCCCGTAGAAAACCCAAACCTTACCCGACCACAAAACGCGGCCGGGTTTTTTATTGGCCAAAATAATACCAGATTATGCACCACGCTTTCTGTTTATTGTCTATATTTACACAGAAGTAATTTAGATGTATAATACAACTATTGTATTTAACAACAGAGGTCTAAAACCACTACGCGCATAGGAAGGAGTTATTTCATTGTGGAGCTTGATGATATCCGTCTTTTTAGGGAAACCATGCGTCATTTGCAACGAAGCTTAAATTGGCAGTGGAAAAGCGACGCTGCGTGCTGCGGTATCAACGTTGCTCAATGCCACGCGCTACTGGAGGGCGGTAATCGTGGTGAAATTGCCCAAGTCGAGCTGTCTTCGATCCTGGGGCTCGATACCAGCACACTCAGCCGCACCATCGAGGGCATGGCCCAGGACGGTATCGTAGAACGTAAGGCCGATCCGGAAGACCGCCGTTATATAAATATTGTCCTGGCTGAACAGGGCAAGGAGGTTTATGGAGATATCAACCACACTTTAGACCACTATTATGCGGAAATATTTGCAGATATACCAGCAGACAAGCACAAACAAATTGTAGAAAGCGTTAATCTTCTGGTCAGTGCAATCAGCAATCCGAACAGCAGCAAATGCTGCAAGGAGGAGCTTGCAAAATGAGTAACAAACAGATTAAACTACCAATGCTCGATGAACAGCAAAATAATTCATGCTGTGCAAATGAGCAAAGCTTTGTAAACCTCAAAGACACGGGAGAAGCTCATTAAATCACCGGAGAAATCAAAACAGCCACCGGTCCTATCTGCCGGATCACCACTACTCTTAACCGCAAAGACCTCTTGGGAAAAATTAAAGCACGCTGGGGCGTGGACAGAATGAACTATGCTGTCCCTCCCGGAATTTACGCCATAGGTGAACTAGGCAACTCCTCACCGGTACTCGTATCGGCAAATTACAAGCTGAGCTTTGATTATCTTCGCTGTGAGCTGTCCGGTTTAACTCTTTGGCTGCTGGTGCTCAATATTAATGGAATTAACGTGTGGTGCGCAGCAGGAAAAGGCTCATTCGGCACCGACGAAATTGCTAGAATGATTAGCGTCACACGCTTTTCAGAGCTGGTTTCACACCGCAATTTAATCCTGCCACAACTGGCGGCGCCGGGTGTGGCAGCTCATGAAGTTCAGCGGCGGTGCGGGTTTAAGGTTATTTACGGCCCCATCAGAGCGTCTGATATACCCCCTTTCTTAAACGCCGGAAACAAAGCGAAGGCAGAGATGCGCCGCCCCTGTTTTAACCTTCGCGAGCGCCTGAACGTGACCCCCGTCGAGCTGCCCGCTCTGTTTAAACCGACAATTGGATTAGTCGCTTTTCTATTTTTGCTCAACCTGGCCGCCCTACTGTTAAAAAGTAACCCGCTAACATTTCTTCCTTTATTGGGCCGGACTTTTTCCGACCTGGTCCCCTTTATAATCGCCATGATGGTGGGAACGATCCTTGTCCCCGCCCTTCTTCCATATATCCCGGGACGTTCCCTTGCCTGGAGAGGCTGGGTCTGGGTGTTTTCTGGGCATTTGGTTACATATTGTTTTCCGTTTCAGCAGCATGGTCGCTGCAAACAGCTGCCTATTTTCTAACCATTCCTGCCATCACTGCATTTTTGGGCTTAAATTTTAGCGGTTCAACCACCTATACATCTCTTTCCGGAGTGGTCAAAGAGATAGGGATTGCCATGCCCCTGATAATTTTATCGGCAAGCTTGGGCCTGATTGCCCTTGTTGCTAGCTGTTTTGTATAAAAAAAATGCGCCGAAATCAGCGCACAAATCAGGAGGTAAAAATCAATGAAATATAGATACTTGAAAAATGTAGTAACCCTGCAAATGGAACAGGATAAGTGCAGCGGTTGCGGTATGTGTATACAAGTTTGCCACAGCAGGTCTTCACCCTCGATGAAAAAGTCAGCTCGATCACTGACCGGGATGCCTGCATGGAGTGCGGCGCCTGTACCAAGAACTGCCCCCTCGTCAAGCAATTAATGTCCGTCAGGGTGTGGCTGCGCTTATGCGGTGTTGATGGATAAATTAAATATCAAAGGTAAATGCTGCGGCGATTCCTGAGGCTGTAGCCTGGACAACATCCCCGACCATTAATTTATCAACTGCAAATCATATCTTGGGAAATTAAAATTTGCCCAAACCGGTTAATCACTTTTCTTCTAGAAACTCCGCGGCCGACCATCCTGATATTCCTGTAACGGTGTCTTCTACTTCCCACCAAGTATATCCATCTTTAGTTAAGCTATCTTCATGCTTATCTACGATTATGAGTACCCGTCCTTCTGGAACACGATCGAGAACATCGTCTTCTGGTTTATCTTGCGTTCCGGCACTTTCGCGAATTGCCAGGGTGCTTTCCGGGTCGACTATTACTATGGCTTCGTCTTCTTGGGGGTCTATACTTTCTATTTCTTCCGTTTCAGCAGGAGCACTTTCCGGCTCCGGCTCCGGTGAGTCTGGAACTGAACATCCAGTTACCGTAAAAGCTATGACAACTATTCCGACCAAAAACAACAACGTCATCAAAGAGCTTCCAGGATATTCTTTTATCGCTTTATTAAAAGAAAAGGTCGGTGAACGCATATTATCATTCCCTTAAAAAATTTTTGGTTCATCTCCATTTTCCTTCTATAGTAAATAATTCGCTGATATTTCTGAAATTCCTGCCTTCGTTTAAGTTTGTTTAAATAAAAAGTAAAACTATATACAAAAACAATAAGTCTCAAAAAAAATCAAAGTTGCTACAAAATGAGTTTAAGTTATTCGCAGACGGAAGCGCTTCTTTTACTATTTCCTTCTTGCTTTCAATAATGTTATACTGTTGTTGTTTGGATTTTAGATACTTCAGTTAATAAAAGAAAAAAGGACGTGAGATGATGAACGCTACTTTGCTCCTGGCAGATGCTGCGCAGTCGCTCAATAACAAGCTTTTCATTCTGGGGGGAGGAACAACCGCAATCACCCCGGATCGCCCAACAGCAATCGCCATGAAAATCGATGTCCCATGGGATCAGACAAACATAAGCCACAGATGGGATTTGAAATTGATAGACTCTGATGGTAATCCCGTAATGTTTACCTCTGAAGGAAATGTAAAACCGATAGAAATAAGTGGCACCTTCGAAATGGGTCGGCCCACGGGCCATCCCCCGGGCTCTCCCGTGGCCATGGTAAGAGCCATACAGTTTTCTCCACTTCCCTTAAAAGCGGGGCTAAGATACGTTTGGGAACTATCCATAAACGGTGAAACCAAGCCGGAATGGCAGGTAATTTTTACCGTGGTAGAAAAAAGTTCTAAATAATAAGGGGATTGTTCTATTATCTGACAGGTGAGGACGGTTTTTTGGGAATTTCATTCCTCTTCTTTCGATGAGGCAGTTATCTTATACCCCTCTTCTTCATCAACCAGTCCTTTATCAGCCAGGAACTCCCTTCCGTAATCCTCCAGCCAAAAGGTTCCTTCCGTGCCTTTCTGGATCCCAATATAGTTTTTTTGCTCCAGGGTAACCAGGTGCACCCTCGCCTGCTTTGGGTTTATTCCCTTCAGCTCTTCGAGCATGTCAAGAAAAAATTCGATCCAGAGAACACTGTCAAAGCCATCTTCATAGAATGGATCTTCCGGAACCGCTTCAACCAGTTGTGCTTCCAGTTCGCCAAGCTTTTCCATTTGTTATCACCCCTATCTCAAGTTATCTACCTGTAGCCCAATCATAAAGAAAGGTTGCCTGGTCTATAATGAAAGTCATTGATTTAACCCACACCATATCCCCGGGTATGCCAGTTTTCCCGGGAACAGAGCCTCCAATGTTTGAACCGGCCAACACTTTGGAAAAGCATGGGTTTATAGAAAAAAAGCTCACCATGTATTCACATACGGGAACCCATATTGATGCTCCGTCTCATGTTATGGAAAAAGGCTTCACCCTGGACTCCTTTCCCACTGACCGTTTTATAGGGCAGGGGTGGGTGCTGGATGCCTGGAGTCTGGGCTGTAAGACAATAGAACGGAAACACCTATTGCCGCTTGAAAACCAGGTCGGGGAAATAGACTTCTTACTGCTGTATACCGGTTGGAGCCGGTACTGGGGCCGAGAAAGCTATTTTCAAGGTTTTCCCGTGTTGAGCCTCGATGCCGCAAGCTGGCTGGCAGATAATTTCAATCTAAAAGGTGTTGGGGCAGACACCATTTCCATCGATCATGAAGAAAGCAAGATATTTGAAGTGCATAAACTACTCCTGAAAAAACAAATTTTTGTCCTGGAAAACTTAACCAACCTCGAATTCCTAATAGGGGTCAATTTTATGTTTTTAGGATTGCCTTTGAAAACAGCAAATGCTGACGGAGCACCCATTCGTGCTGTGGCTATTATCTCATAAATATTTCACTCCAAGGCAGCGTATGTTCCTGCTACATACCCGGTAGAGAAAGCCGCCTGCAAGTTATAACCTCCGGTATAACCGTGCACATCCAGGATTTCACCTGCAAAATAAACACCTTTTACTATCCTGGATTCCATGGTTTTGGGGTTAACCTCCTTAACATTAACTCCTCCTGCAGTTACGATGGACTCGGCAATAGGGCGAGTCTCACTGACAGTCATTGTAAAATTCTTAAGCAAGCCTACCAGTTCGAACCGTTCCTCCCTGGTCACCTGGTGGCACACTTTTTCTGCCTCTATCCCACTTAGGTTAATTATCACAGGGATCATTTTTTGAGGCAGCAGGTCATTTAAGGTATTTTTAAACATCTTGCGAGAGTACTTACTAAAGTCCCGCTGGATACGTTCATCTAATTTTTCTTCCTTTAAAGCCGGTTTTAGATCCAGCTTGATCGTTACAGGTTGCCTTTTTTTATAAAGATAATCCCCTATATCGTGGCTCATAGAAAGTATTATGGGCCCGGAAAGACCAAAGTGAGTAAACATCAGCTCGCCAAAATCTTCGTTAATAGGTTTTCCCTTTTCAGTATAAGCCATAGCCTTGACGTTTTTTAGGCTGAGACCCTGCAGTTCCTTAACCCAGTTTTCCGAAACCACCAGGGGTACCAGCCCGGGACGGGGCGTTATCACCCGGTGGCCAAGCTGTTCTGCCCAGTTATATCCATCACCGGTGGACCCGGTGCCTGGGTAAGACATTCCACCGGTAGCAATTATGATAGAATCTACACGAAAGTCTCCATTTTCAGTTTTTATCCCTATCAGTTTAGAATCCTCGGTGATAAGGCTGGCTGCCCTGGAAGAAAATAGCATTTCCACCCCGGCTTTCCGGGCATTAGCGGACAAAACTTTTACAACGTCTTCAGCTTTGTCAGATTCCGGAAAAACCCGGCTGCCTCGTTCCACTTTTATCTGCAAACCCCGTCTACGAAAAAATTCTATTAGCTCAATATTCGAGAATGTATGAAAAGTGCTATGCAAAAAACGGCCATTGCCGGGAAAACCCTTGATTAATTCGTCACTTTCAACGGATGTAGTGAGGTTACACCTGCCTTTACCGGTTATACTTAACTTTTTCCCTGGCACCGGCATTTTTTCTATCAGTTTAACTCGCGCTCCCTGTTCGGCGGCCGTCGCGGAGGCCATAAGCCCAGCCGGCCCGGCCCCCACAACCACAATCTTCTTCACTTAATAACCTCCTGTACAGAACTATTTCAGAAAAAAGGAGATCGACACTACTGATTGATCTCCCCGGGTGATACGGTTAGCCTGCCTGGTTTATGTAGTGATTCCCCGACCGGTCACAGCCTGGCCGGCCGCCAGCATGTAGGCATTGCCGAAAGTTATTATTTTATATTCTTTCTAGTGTCCAAAAGGTATGTTTATGTTTGTTCCTTTCATCCACGATACCTTCTTTTTTTGCCGTTACCTTCCACTCCGAACTGTCATAATCCGGAAAGAACGTATCCCCTTCGAACTCCTCGTCGATCTCGGTGATGTACATTCTTTGTGTATACGGGAAGAGCATTTTAAAAATCTCCGCTCCCCCTATAACAAAATACTCTTCGTCCGCATTCACATAGGGCATAAGATCTGCAATATCGTGAACGATTTCCACATTTTCATCATCCAACTTGTAATCTTTTTTCTGGGTCAGAATTACATGTTTCCTTCCAGGAAGGACTCTGGGCAGTGATTCAAATGTCCTTCTGCCCATTATCATCGTCTTACTTCCTGAAAGCGTGGTTTGCCTGAAAAACTTTTGATCGTTCGGTAAATGCCAGGCGAGGGCCTTATCCTTCCCAATGACATTATTTTTTGCAATAGCTGCCACGTAAGTTAGCATGCCACCACTACACCGCCTTTTTTTCAACGAGATTTCCATTTATATTTATCTATCCTTTTACCGGTAATTTGTGAACTGCAGCTCTTGTTTATAATCCTGCTCTTTTAAAAAGGCAATTACTTTTTGCAAATCATCCCTTTTTTTCCCGGAGACACGCACCTGGTCATCCAAAATTTGGGCCTGCACCTTAATCTTCAGCCCCTTAATATCTTTCACAATTTTCCTTGCCGTATCCATCTCAATCCCCTGTTTAAGTTTGATTAGCTGGCGAACGGTGCCCCCACTTGCTTCTTCAACTTTGCCATATTCCAGGTTCTTAAGAGGCACCTTCCTGTTGACAAGCTTTGTCTCCAGGATATCCACGACATATTTCAGTTTAAAATCATCATCGGAAATAATTTTCAAATTATCATCTTCCAGGCTCACCGTTGAGACACTTTTTTTGAAGTCATAGCGTTGCTTGATTTCCTTGTTAGCTTGATTAATAGCGTTGTCCACCTCTTGCATGTTTACCCCGGAGGCAACATCAAAAGACTCGGCTTTCGCCATGATGCATCACTTCCTTACTATTAACGATAATTATTAATGGGGCCCCGGGACGCCCAAACAACCTCTCCCGGTCGAAAAACAATCATCTACTCTCACTCTCTTGGCTCTAAACCTTGACAAAATTGTCCAGCATTAAAACTACAGCGGAGTAAGCTGCTTTCATATTATCTTCATAACTTTCTCCCGCGCTATTATACAGCTTCAATACTTTATCATTAATGCACTCTCTCTTAATCCTTTTCACATCAACAGAGCCAAAATTAAACCCAAGGGCGACTTTCTCAAGTTTTTTTTCAAATTTTATATGTTTTATGGCCTTTGAAGAATATAATCTCCAATTATTGAAGTGTGGCGTGCATAAAAAATCCGAAACAAAATGTGATAATATCCCTAATTCAAATAAATTATCTACAGTCTTATTGTTATCCAGAACATATTCCATGCTCTGCTTTGGATAATGTTGTTTGTATTTATAATAAGGAATATAATCGGCCATCACGTTTCCCTTTACAAAATCACCTATCTGTTTATGCTTCAGGCAAAAACTCTCCATCGCCCTTAATGCAATAATCCTATGAGTGTTACCGGTCATCGTATTCCCACCAATATATAGTATTAGACAAAAGCGTATAGCAAAACAATCTTTTACTATATACCCCCTGCCCTGTCATTTATCAAACCTAACACTTATTATTTCAAACTTTTGTCAGCTTGTAAACAGTCTCCACGAAAAGTTGTCAACACCCCCGTCCCCGTAGCACCCGTAGCAACATGTTTTATTAAACCACTTAGCAATTCAAACGAAAATCTTGAATATAACAACCATGTTCAGCAGCAAAAGTAATGGGATTCCAATGCGGAAACTTGATTGCCTGGATTTATGCCTGAAACAGTACATGCCCAGATAAATTCCAAGAGCGCCGAAAAAAAAGGCTACAAGAAATATAGCGCGGTTAGATACTCGCCTGCGAAAATCTTTTGCTGCACTCTTGTCACGGCCCATTAAGAAAAAGCCGAACAAATTCCAGATGACTAAGATGATTAACGTGTATAACATGGTTTCCTCTCTACCAGGACTTTGTTCGATACAATAATCCAGCACCCTTTATATTCTTGGAGTTATTTTATCA
>CAZMLU010000057.1:5756-10146 GCA_964567295.1 uncultured Desulfovibrionaceae bacterium | reverse complement strand
ACTGTCAGCAAAACCCCCCAGGTAAATAACTGTTCTGCTTCCAACCGGGCACCCCTTTCTAACACTAGATACTCTAATTATATTACATAGATAGTCTATTATAAAGACTTTTTATATTTGCAGCCAGGACAAGTTTGCTGTAAAATATATAAAGCATGTTTATCAGTAGGTATTAAAGGAGATGTCTATCTTGGAGCTGTTAGAAGGTGAAAAAGAAGTAATTGTCAATAACGTCGAAGGAATTCTGGAAGAGTTTAACCCGGTGCAAGAAAATTTAGTGCCCATTCTGCAAGAGGTACAGGAAAGGTTGGGTTATATTCCGACCCTGGCCATGGAAATGATCGCCACTGCCCTGAATCTTCCTCCTGTAGACGTTTACGGGCCGGCTACTTTTTATAACCAGTTTCGGTTAGTACCTCCGGGAAAATACCAGTTCAAGGTCTGCATGGGCACTGCCTGTTACATGGCAGGAGGACAAATCGCCCTGGACTCTTTTGAAAGGCGTCTTAATATAAAAGAAGGAGAAACAACCCCTGACCGAGAATTTGGGCTGGAACACGTAACCTGCGTGGGCTGCTGCACACTGGCACCGGTGGTTATGGTGGGAGAGCAAGTAGAAGGTCACGTTACACCGACACGCGTCGATGGTATTCTTCTGGCCTATGATGCTATAACAGATAAGAAAGAAAATGAGGGAGATAAATGAACAGCACTGCCATAGAAAACAATTATAAAAAATTGAAGGCTCAGGCAGAAAAAAGTTTAGGGCCTCTAGAAAACAAAACGGTTATATGGGTTGGCACTGCAACCTGTGGAAGAGCTGCCGGTGCCGTGGAAATAAAAAAAGATTTTGAAGAAGAACTGCAAAAAAATGACCTGGAAGCCCAGGTCCTGGACACAGGATGTATGGGACACTGTTATGCAGACCCCATGGCCATCATCTCCAAACCGGGCTTTCCTCCTCTCTGCTACGGATATCTGGACGACGGCCTGGTCAAGCGCTTGGTGCAAGATTTTATCAAGGGAGATGATCCCTGTTACGAGTATGCACTTGTGGCACTGGAACCAAACGATATTTTCCCTACTTTTGAAGATTTTCCCAGGGGACTGCATGAAGAAAAAATAATCCTGGAACACTGCGGTTTTATTGACCCTGAACAAATTGACCACTATTTAGCGGCAGATGGTTATGCGGCCCTGGCCAGAGCACTGATGATGGAGCCAGACAAAATAATTGAGGAAATCAACAACTCTAACCTGAGAGGGCGAGGAGGCGCAGGTTTCCCCGCAGGCCTGAAATGGGAAGCAACAAAAAAGGCCGAGGGAGACATTAAATATGTCATCTGTAACGCAGATGAAGGCGACCCTGGTGCTTTCATGGATCGTAGTATTCTTGAATCAGACCCCCACCTTGTACTTGAAGGAATGATTATTTGCGCCTATGCAGTTGGTGCCTCAAAGGGTTACTTTTACATTCGCTCCGAATATCCACAGGCTATCAAACAACTAAAAAGAAGCATTAAGCAGGCGAATGAAATGGGGCTGTTAGGAAAATCTATTTTGGGCAGCGGCTTTGATTTTGACTTGGAAGTATTCGTCGGTGCAGGCGCTTTTGTCTGCGGAGAAGGATCGGCCCTGATTAATTCCATGGAAGGAAAAATGGGGATGCCCGAGCACAAGCCCCCGCGACTGGCTGTCCAGGGTTTCCGTAATCGGCCTACCGCTTTAAATAATGTGAAAACACTCTGCTATGTCCCATATATTATCTCAAAAGGGGCAGATTGGTTTAACAGTATAGGCACCCCGGGTAATCCCGGCACGGCCGTTTTTGCCCTGGCCGGCAAGGTAGCCAACGCCGGTATAGTAGAGGTTCCTATGGGAACAACACTTCGCCACCTAATTTTCGAAGTGGGAGAAGGTATTCCACGTGATAAAGCCTTCAAAGCGGTGCAGATAGGTGGGCCTTCAGGAGGTTGCCTCCCCGAATCAGCCCTTGATATACCCATCGACTTTGATTCTCTGCAGGAAGCAGGTGCCATCATGGGTTCCGGAGGAATGGTTGTCCTGGACGAAGACGACTGCATGGTTCGAATCGCCCGCTTTTTCCTGACTTTTACCCAGCAAGAATCCTGCGGCAAATGCACCTTTTGCCGCTTGGGAACCAAACATATGCTGGACATACTTACCGCCATCACCCGTGGAGAAGGGGAAATGGAGTCTTTAGAACTACTTTCTGAACTATCGGAAGATATCAAGGTCGGCTCTCTCTGCAACCTGGGCAAAACTGCTCCCAACCCCATCCTAACCACCCTCCGGTATTTCTACGACGAGTACAAGGCGCACATAGAGGAAAAACGTTGTCCGGCCTTAATGTGCCCGGAGTTGATCGCCTATTTTATTGCACCACAAAAATGCAGCAAACTCTGTAATGTCTGTGTGGGAAGCTGTCCGGTAGAAGCCATCTACAACAGGGAAGATGGACTGAAGGCTATTGACCAGGAAAAATGCGTCAAATGCGATAACTGCTTGAAGGCTTGCCCTACAGATTACAATGCCGTCATCAAAGTATCTCCCCCGCACCTGGTGAAGGAGATGGAGGAGGCGATGTAATGAGTGAAAAAATAACCATAACGATCGATGGAAAAGAGATAACCACCGATACAGAAAAAAAGCTGCTGTGGGTAGCCCTGGATAACGACATCTATATACCAAACCTTTGTGCCATCAGGGAAGAAGAAAGGCCCTATGCAGGATGCAGGCTTTGTTTTGTGGAAATCGAAGGCCTGGAAGAACCGGTCACCTCCTGCACCCAACCCGTAACAGAAGGTATGGTGGTAAAAACCAGGACACCACAGGTAGACCGTTTGGTCAAGACCTCCTTTGAGCTCCTGCTTTCCGATCACCGCCTGCAGTGTAATAAATGTCCTAAAAACAAGGCCTGTGAACTGCAGAAAATTGCCAGGGAAAGAAAGCTTAAACTCAAGTCCAAACGCTTCAAACACCTGGAAAGGAGTTTCCAAATAGACGACAGCCCGGAATCTTTTGCCCTGGATCCCAGCCGGTGTGTGCTCTGCAATCGCTGTGTCTGGGTCGACCGCAACGTGGCCAAAGCCGGATGCCTGGGCTTTTCTTACAGGGGCATAAACCGCATCATAACCACTTTTAACAACGTTGAACTGACTAAATCTGCCTGCACTCAATGTACCCTTTGCGTAGAGGCCTGCCCTGTAGGAGCTCTCTATTTTAAGGAGTGAGTATATTGCTAACCTTGGATATCCCCGGCCGTAAAAAAATTATTCTGCGCAATATCCTTCTAGATCTGAACGGTACCCTTGCAACAGATGGAACCATACCTGAGAATACCCTCCATCTTTTAAAAGAGGTTGGCGATATCTTGCGGGTATACATTTTGACCGCTGATACCCTGGGATCTGCGACCCGACTGCAAGAACAAGGCCTGAAGAAGGAAATCAAAGTTCTGGCCGGTGAAAATGTGGCCATGGCAAAGGGTCAGTTTTTGGAAGGGTTGGGTAACGAAGGAGTCATAGCAATAGGCAACGGTACTAACGATACCGAAATGTTGAAAAAAGCAGATATTGGAATTGCCGTGTTAGGCCGGGAAGGATGTTCTGCGCAAGCTCTCCGGCACGCGGATCTCCTGGTAAAAAATATTGACGACGCCCTGCAAATGGTTTTGCGCCCGCAAAGAATTGTGGCCGGCCTGCGCAGCTGAGCAAATGGTACTTATAGACAGTTACTTTTAAAAAAACAGAACATATATTAATAAGGTCTTAGCTCATCAAATTACCAGCAGGAATAACCCTTCCCTCATTCATGGAAACCACTCTATGCGCAAAATTATAGGCCAATTCTTTTTGATGAGTTACTAAAGCTACCGCCACCAACTTTTCCGCCAACTCCATGATCCATTCCATGAACCTGGTTGCCGCCAGAGTATCAAGGCCAATAGTGGGCTCATCCAACAACAGGAGTAAAGGATCCTGCACTAGTACACTGGCCAGAGCAACCCACTGGCGGGTGGCTTTACTTAACGAATAAGGATGCTCATGAGCCAGGTGCTCAATACCAAGCTTTTTCAGCATATGCCAAGCTTTTTTTGTCGCTATATCTGGCTCACACCCCCTTGTAAGTAATCCCCAAGCAACTTCCTTTTTCACTGTACTTTGAAATAGCTGGTGGTCAGGGTTTTGGAACAAAAACCCTACTTTTTCTGTAGCTTCTGCAATCGACAGTCCCCTGATGCTTTTTCCCAGGACCTGTATCTCGCCGCATTCAGCCTGAAAAATACCGGCAGCCAGCTTGAGCAGTGTAGTTTTTCCAGAACCGTTAGGACCGGTGATAGCAACAATTTCCCCAGCAAATACCTCCA
>CAZMLU010000057.1:2590-5656 GCA_964567295.1 uncultured Desulfovibrionaceae bacterium | reverse complement strand
TTTCCAGAACCGTTAGGACCGGTGATAGCAACAATTTCCCCAGCAAATACCTCCAACTCAACGTCTTTCAGCTGAAAACAGTCTTGGTAAGCATAGCTCACATTATGCATGGAAAGAACTGGAACAGAGTTGTGAAAGCTTTTTTTTTGACTTAAGCAACAAAAACCCGCTTTCTGAAATAATAAATCTTTCCCATCTATATCTATCCCCGTTTTCTCCGCTTTTTCTTTTATTGCGTTTAAGGATTTTCGGTCCCCCTGTTCTATCAACCTGCCTTCCTCCAAAAGAAAAAAACGAAAAGGCAGCTTCCTGAACGAATAACTTGAAGTTGATGATACCAGGATACATACTCCTGCCTGTGCCAGATAGCAAAGGTAATTCAAAAAAGTTTCGGCAAAATCAATATCCAACTGTGCCAGCGGTTCGTCAAGTAAAAGAAGCTGTGGCCTACTTATAAGAGCCGCTCCCAATGCTACTCTTTGCCGTTCTCCGCCGGAAAGGGTATGCATTTGACGCTGTTCCAATTTGTCAATTTTGAGCTGCTTTTCCACCTGCTGCCGCATTTTAACAATTACATTTCCGGTAACTCCAGCATTCAAGAGACAGAAGTCCAATTCTTCCTGTACTGTGGTCAGTAGAAACAGGTCACTGTCCTGAAGCAAAACTCCCAGCTGCCCTCCAACAACAGTGCAGGAGCCGCTCAAAGATGCTTTCTTGATGCGAGGAATAATTCCTGAAATACAGTGCAGTAATGTAGATTTACCGCTGTCATTTCCACCTAAGACAAGCCCAACTTCTCCTGCTTTTAGGGAAAGGGAAATGTCTTTCAAGACTTCTTTAGAAGCATCTTGAAAGCAAACAGTAAGGTTATGAATATATAGCATCAACTATCTCCTGCTTTCTACAAGATAAATCCTGTAATGTTTCCGATGCAAAAAAGAATAGAAAAAACCACGGGAAGACGGGAGCCTTTGGTCCATGTGGACAAGAGTTCTTCCGTAGCAACCTGTCTTATTCCATCTTCTCCGTAGTTTCTCAAATAAAGAAGGTAGGCCATTCCCTGGGCGCGGTATAAGGACTTGATGATTACAGGGATTAACATAACTAAGTATGCTTTTACCTTACTTTTCAGTCCTTTCCAGTGCAGCCCCCTGGACTGCTGTGCCTGGGAGGTAATATTTAATTCCTGGTAGAGTACAGGTAAAATACCCAAGACCATCAACATGATAACACCCAAATCTTTGTTCCAACTGCTAAACAGCAAGATTACTTCCTTGAATGTAGTACTCATCAAAAATATTTGGGTCAATAAAACTATTCCCAAAAGACGCAGCCCCACTACGCTCCCATATATAAAACCTTCCCAGCCCAACCATCCCCACCAGGTTACACTGGCCGGATTCAGCACTGTATGGAAAGCAATGATAAATAAAACAAAAAATACAAAGGGTTTGCACCTTTTTATTAGGGTAATTCCACCACCGGCTGACACGGAAAACAATAAAATAAATGCCACATTAGCCATAAGGACATTAACTTGTACAGAAAATAACAAGCCCAAAAGCAACATAGAAAATACAAAAAACTTGGCTTTAACTGGAGTTTGGTACCAGAATCCCTTTTCCTTCGCAACATACAATGGCAAAATTACCTCGCTTCGCTATAACAAAACCTTATTAACTTTTTTGGGAAGCAACTTTAAAAGCACGCATTCTTTTCCATTGAGGCGGTAGGCTCCTAATAACAAACATTACCAGGTAGGCCGAAAGTACTTTATCCGCTAAGTTAGTTGGTATTCGGGCTAAAAAAGCACTCGCAAAAATGCGATCAGAACTGCCCAACAGAATTCCATAAAGTATATCCACTCCTCCACCAGTCAAACCACCAAACACATAAACAGCAATAGGTGTGCCGATTACAGGTGCAACTATTGCGAGGATAACCCCCACAATAAGAGGGGTAATATAATCCTCAAAACCACGCCACAAAGCAATATAACCAACAATAAGTCCGATGGCTGCATTAACAATACCAAACGGTATTGTAGTGGGACTGGTCACAATACCCTGGAATACATTGCTCAGTAGTCCTGTTAAAGCACCTATCCATGGACCAAGAAGAACTGCCACCAACATTGTTCCGATGGTGTCAAGAAAAAGTGGAATTTTTATCGCTGAAGCTAAAGTGCCTCCTACAATATTTATTCCGATTCCAATAACAATAAAAGCAATAGTTAATCGCCTGTCCACATAAATCCACCTCTCTTTAGGATATTATTACTCCTGCTGGAACATTTTCTTTAAGACCTCCATAGTTCCAGGCATATCACCTTCTTTAACGTCTGTAAAAAACAAGCTCAGCCCTTTCTCCGCAAGCATAGCTTGAAATACTTCTATAAACACTCCTGGTTCCTCAACCATACGCCCCGATTTCATTGTAGAACTTGTCAAACAATCGTTAATTTCACCTCCCCAATCTGCCTGGAAAGTTTCAAAAACACCGCAGGAAGGGCTACCACTAATACCCAAGACTCCTAACAGTTGGTAATTGTTGTTTTGGTAATCCAGGAGACCATCCACCACCAGTCTTAAAACGTTCTGACAGTGATTGCGAAAAAATGGTGAATCGTACTGAGCTTTAGACTTTCCCCATCGCGCTTCACCGGAAAAACTGTGCTCCGGGCAAGGTAATTGGATTATCCCAGCTTTTTGGGCTACTATGAATTCCAGTACTGGTTCAAGAATAGTACCGTATATCGCACCGCCTCTAATTTTACTGTTCCCATTGAGCAAGCAGTGGCTTAGTACCACAATTTTGCGACTGCGCTTCAAAAATAATCACCCTGCTTTCTACTACTTAATTAAAGGATAAGTTATCTGGAAAAATATTAACAATCGGCTTTTAATCAATAATCGTTGTCATCAGGAAACGATTTCTAACATCGCTTCAAGTCGTACCTTGATATGTCCATCATCAGAAGAAGAGTAATCGGTCTCCAGGTGCATATAAGGCAATCCTATCCCTTTTACCATTTTTTGCACGGCACCGGCCTCAATGTTATAGGTG
>CAZMLU010000057.1:0-2490 GCA_964567295.1 uncultured Desulfovibrionaceae bacterium | reverse complement strand
CAATCCTATCCCTTTTACCATTTTTTGCACGGCACCGGCCTCAATGTTATAGGTGTGACATGCCTGCCAGGTCAAATCCACTACGGCTTGGACTTTGAAATCATCAATCATGCGCGATAAAAGCTCCAACCTGTACGGATTAGGGCTCATACAGGAACAGGGTATTTTTAAGTATGCCTGGGCCAACGATAGTAGAGGATCATCACCGTTATCCTCAACCTGCAGCTCAAGTGTCTTATAGCTGCTGCAATTCTCCATAGCTACAACTATACCCCCCAACTCCTCTATCAGGCGAACAATTTTTTCACTCCCCAAGCCTACCGGGCAACCTGTAAGAAGAACCCGGGGCTTTCCTTTCCCACTCTGCACTTTCCTGTGATGTGCAACTTCCACAAGTTCTTCCAGCATACTATAAAAAATCTCGGCATCACTACTGAAACCTTTTAACCAGGAAATGGTAAGCAGCTCCATCCCGCTGAAAGGAGGCGGATCTTTGCGGCTGAGATCAAAAAGCGCTTTCAAAGCTTCCTTCTCACGTTTAACAATGGTAATGGCATTCCTGATTTTATCGTCACTTATTTCAGTCCCAATTTCCTCTTCAAGCCTTGTTTTTAATCTCCGCAGTTCTTCTAACCAGAATGAAAAAGAAGCTTCATCCCTTTGCTGGTGGGGAAGCTGCATTACATGCACTGGTTTCAATTCCTGCAGCAGCTCGAACATTTTACGTTTTCCGTCACAGGTGGTTTCCCCCACTACCAGATCCGAGAGATGAAAAAAGGGGCAGGTATCCGTAACGGCAAAACCAAAGGACGACTTAATAAGCGGGCATAGATTACGAGGAAGAATAGCCTCGGCGGCCGGGATAGGTTCTTCACGGGTACCGCAAAGCCCTACGGGAATAGCTCCGGCTGCTATAATAAGCTCCTTGGGACAATAAGTACAATAAACCCCTACAATTTTTTGCCCTCTTTTTTGAGCTGCCAAAATTTTGGATATAGAATCTTCTCGCATATCCATAAAACCTTTGAGCACATTATCTAACAGTCCAATATCTCCCAATTTATTTTCCTTTCCGAAATATTTTCCAGTCAATATTTGCTAACTGTAATTGGAATTATTATAAAGTGATACACCTTTCTGCGGCATAAATACTTTCCAAAGTATCGTACATATTAGTAATATTACCAACCTGCAGTTTTTCTTTTAACTGGTAATAGTCCAGGCAAGTGCCGCAGGAAAACACCTCCACGCCCATCTTTTCTAATTCTTGCAGATCTTCGAGGACAGGACTTCCTTCGGTGGTCAGGTATACTCCGCTGTTTAGGAAAAGCATTTTGGCAGGCAGTGGAGTGGTCTCTTTTATGGTGTAAATAAAACTGCGCATTAGTATCCTGCCCAGTTCCTGGCTTCCCTCTCCCATGGTGGAAGATTTGATCAAAAATATCTTCACCCCGGTTGGAGCTGCGCCCCCACAGTGACAGCGCTCAATTTCTTCAAGCTCCGAGGGCTGTTCCTGCGTTTTAGGTTCTTCCGTCGCTTTGCTAATGGAAATGAAATAATCATTTCCTTTTTTTTCTGTATTTACCTGGCACCCCATCGTGGTGGCATAACGGGCCACGTTTTCTTTTGCCCCTTCATTGTCAACAATGGCCGTAAGCAGATAACCTTCATCTCCCTGAAGATTCAATTCTTCCAGGGCTTTTTTTGTGTTTATTACCGGTTGGGGACACTGCAGCCCCCTGTTATCAATCTCTTTGTACAACATTTTAATCCCCCTTTTGTTTTACTGGAGGCTTCATTTCCACAGCCCTGCTGAAACCTTCTACAGTGTTAAGCATATCAAATACCCATATAGCAGCCCAATACATTATGCAAATAAGTGCTGCTTTATCTATTGACAACAACTATAGTGCAAAGCCTACTCATTTAGCCAGAAATACACCTTTTACCCCTCCATCATTCTTAATTATCGTTAAGTACTAATTTTCACTTGCATAGTATAGACTATTTCTATTTCCATTATGACTGCGTTTATTATTATAATGGGAATGAAAAAACAGCAGAAAGGAGTAATGGAATGAAGGAAAAACAGTTTATAATTATTGCAGGTGTCATAGCAGGCATAACTGCTGTAAGCCTGGTTTTACTGGGAAACCCCGCTAACATGGGGTTTTGTATTGCTTGTTTTGTTCGGGATATAACAGGGGCCCTCGGCTTCCACCGGGCAGGGGTAGTGCAGTACATAAGGCCTGAGATTATTGGTTTGGTCCTGGGTGCTTTTATCAGTGCCCTTGGTTTTCGGGAGTTTAAAGCCAGCGGTGGATCCAGCACTGTGCTGAGGTTTTTACTGGGTGCTGCCATGATGATGGGCGCTTTGGTATTTCTCGGATGCCCATGGAGACTGCTTCTCAGAATCGCGGGGGGCGACTTAACTGCCCTAATAGCTATTCCCGGTTATATAATCGGTATCTGGATAGGAGTGCTTTTCTT
>CAZMLU010000056.1:0-10146 GCA_964567295.1 uncultured Desulfovibrionaceae bacterium | reverse complement strand
GGGGAGATGCACCCGAGCGCTGCCCTATTTGCGGAGCTGCGGCAAAGTCCTTCCGTAAATTTTAAATAGCAGAAGCACGTGCTTCTGCTATTTAAGCTAGAAGAATTAAGTGCAGGGGAACAGACCTGAACTCTTGTTCCCTTGTAACATTTGCCGGTTATGGTATAAAATTGTACAAGCAATTTTGCGTCCCATGAATTTGGAGGAACTGTGGAAATGGAAGCTCAAGCTTTCGAAAAACCTGCTTTGTTAATTATCGATATGGTCAAAGACAACCTGGATCCCGACCATCCTTCTCCACTTGCTCCATTTGCGATGCAAATTGTACCGCCTCTTAACGACTTGATCAAAATGTTCAGGGCTCACAGTTGGCCGGTAGTATTTGCTACAGATGCCTTTCATGAAGATGACTTTATCTTCACCGGCCGCATGAAACCCCATTCACTGGCCGGTACTCAGGGCGCAGAGATCGCAGACGCCCTTGATTACCGGCCGCAACTTGACACCTGGCTTCCCAAGCCGCGTTTTTCTGCCTTTTTCCAGACCGGGCTGGAAAAATTGCTGCACCGGCAGGAGATAACCCTATGTGCGGTGGGCGGCATCGCCACCAACTATTGTGTTTTGGCTACGGTCATGGATGCCCTGTGCCATGATTTTAAGGCAGTTTTGCTGGAAGATTGCAGTGCCTCTTTTTCCGAGAGCACTCACCGGGCGGTAATTGAGATGTATCGTAAAAATCCGCTCTTTCCCCTGCTCAGGGTGGGCTTATCCACGGAGATGGAGGAAGTGCTGTGCTAATAGAATAAACTTCTCTGGATCTTGCGTGGTTTTTTGTTACTCTCAGGCTCTTGGATCCCTGATAATTTCTTGTTTTAAGGAGAACTGGCATGTCAGAAGTTGAAACGGTTTTTAAAAGAATTGCAGAAGAAACTGGTATTGACCTTCACGATATAACAAAAACGGTTGAACTGATTGACGGAGGAAACACGATACCGTTTATCGCCAGGTATAGAAAAGAAATAACAGGCAACATGACGGATGAAAGCCTGAGATTTCTGTATGATAAGTTGATCCTTTACCGTAATTTTGAAAACAGGAAGGCCGATATTCTGAGGATGCTCTCGGAAAAGGAGATTCTGACCCCGGATATTGAGCAGTCCATTTATGATGCCCATAACATTACAGAATTGGAGGATATATACCGACCCTACCGTCCCAAGAAGAGAACCCGGGCGGTTATAGCCCAGGAAAAGGGGTTGAAACCCCTGGCAGATTGTATCCTGGCCGGTGAAGATGGCCTTGAGCAGAAAGCGCAAGAATTCCTGGATGAAGAAAAAGAAGTCTTTTCCATTGAAGAGGCCCTTAAAGGAGCCGGAGATATCATTGCGGAAGTTGTTTCCGATGACCCCAGGTCCAGAAAGCTTATGCGCGAACTGGTTTATAGGGCGGGTTATATCCTCTCCAAAGCCAAAGGAGATTCGGCAGGAAACTATGAGATGTATGCCGACTTTAGGGAGTCCTGCAAAAAGGTGCAGCCGCACAGGGTTTTGGCGCTAAACAGGGGGGAGAAGGAGGGCTTTCTACAGGTTAAGTTGGAGTTAGACAATGAGGAAGCCCTAACTATTATCCGGGACTTGTTCATTGAAGATAATTTCAGTGCTGAGGCTGTTGTTTACTTGAGTGAAACCATTGCGGACGGCTGGAAGCGGCTGCTATTTCCGTCGCTGGAGAGAGAAGTGCGGGGCGAGATTACTGAAAAGGGAGAAGAACAGGCCCTGAAGGTCTTCAAGGACAACCTGAAAAACCTGCTCATGGTTCCTCCTGTTTACGGGAAAAAATTGTTGGCCATTGACCCCGGCATCAGGACGGGTTCGAAGATAGCCTGTGTTGATGAAACAGGGAAGCTGATGGATACGGCTGTAATCTTCCCCATTCCTCCCCAAAACAAAAAAGAAGAGTCGGCCGCGAAGCTAATGGAGATGATCAACAGATACAACTGTAACGCCGTGGCTATAGGTAACGGAACCGGTTGCAGGGAGATCGAAGAATTTGTCACCGAAATGATCACTTCTAACGGGCTGGAGCTGCATTATACAATTGTCAATGAAGCAGGGGCAAGCGTCTATTCCGCTTCAAAACTGGGGCAGGAAGAATTTCCGGGGTTAGATGTGGCGGAAAGAAGCGCTGTCTCCATCGCCCGCAGACTGCAGGATCCTCTGTCCGAACTGGTAAAGATCGATCCCCGCTCCATCGGTGTGGGGCAGTACCAGCATGATGTCAATCAAAAAAGGCTGAAAGAAGTCCTGGACGGTGTGGTTGAGTCATGCGTGAACCAGGTGGGGGTTGACCTGAACACGGCCTCTTCTTCCCTTCTAGGTTATGTCGCCGGGATCAACAAAACTGTAGCCACAAATATTGTGCAATACAGAGAAGAAAACGGCACCTTCAGAAGCCGAAAAGAACTGCAAAAAGTTACCAAGCTCGGCCCGGCAGTTTTTAAGCAGTGTGCCGGTTTCCTGAGGATACCAGACGCTGAAGATTACTTCGACAGGAGTGCTGTGCATCCGGAATCCTATGCTGCGGCCAGGCAGCTCATGGATTACCTGGGTATTTCCTTCGGGGACTTGGGCCAATCTTCCAGTATACCGGAAGTTGATAGTGAGCAGCTTGCCGTGCAGCTCGGTGTGGGTGAACCCACCTTGATCGATATCATTAAGGAATTTAAACGCCCGGGAAGAGACCCGCGGGAAGGGCTGCCCGAACCGGTTTTCAGGAAAGGTATTTTGGATATTAAAGATCTCCGGGAGGGGATGCAGCTCAGCGGTGTGGTGAGGAACGTGGTTGATTTTGGTGCTTTTGTCGACATCGGCGTCCACCAGGATGGCCTGGTCCATATCTCAGAACTTTCCGAGAAATATGTGAAGCACCCCTTGGATGTGGTGAAAGTTAGCGATGTGGTCAATGTGAAGGTTATCTCTGTGGAAAGGGAAAAAAATCGTATTGGGCTGAGTATGAAGCTTTAAAGGGTAGTAGCGATGGCATAAGCACAAAAAGGGGGCATTTTCTTGATTTTCCAGCACAATATCATAGAAGGAAGAACCATAGAAGACGTATGGCGCGATGCTATGTGGTGCTGTGTAAGAAACGGCTATGACTATACTATAGAGGGCGGAAGCTATATAGGCCAGCGCCGAAGGCAGCTGGACTACGCAGTCCTTAGAATCCTGGAACCCCATATCCGGCCTTTAAGCGTCAGTCTGCCCGAGGCATGCGGTATCCCTTCCCCCACCAGCGAAGAAAAGATCTGGCGCTACTTTAACGATTATATTATCGGGACGGAGAAAAGCCCCCGGGAAGACTATACTTACGGTCAATTTATTTTCCCCCAGGTCTCCAGGGCCGTAGAGCTCCTGAATGATTCCGGGGGGAACTCCAACCAGAGCTGTATACAGGTGGGAGACGGGCGGTCCATCGATTTGGACGATCCTCCCTGCCTGAGGGTTATAACCTTCAAAGTTGTCCGCGGGCTCCTGCAGATGTCGCTGTTTTTTAGAAGCTGGGATCTATTTGCCGGCCTTCCGGAAAACCTTGGCGGCCTGCAGCTGCTCAAAGAATATGTCCTGGCACAGCTTGATTTTGAAGTCCAGGACGGCCCTATCGTAGCCTATAGCGATGGTCTGCATATCTATGAGCAGTACTTTGGTCTGGTCAATGCTCTGAACGTCGATAAGATTAGCTAACCAACCAATTAAGGGTAAAGAAGTTTTATCATGGAGGACGGCTATACAGCTTCGAGGTGACCAGGGGAGGGTATTGAAACTATTTCGGATTTTATAGCTTGAGCAGAAAGATAATTATGTAAACAGGAGGGCAGATTATGATTGAACGAATTACAAAAAGAGGCGGGCAGATTGCTCCCTTTAATCAAGAAAAAATTACTATAGCCATCTTTCAGGCAGCTAAAGCGGTCGGGGGCAGTGATTTAGAGCGGGCCAAACAACTTTCGGACCAGGTGGCCCGGGTTTTGGAGGAAAAATTCCAGGGCAGGGTGCCTACAGTAGAGGATACACAGGATGTTGTAGAAAAAGTTCTCATAGAAAACGGGCATGCCAAGACAGCCAAGGCCTATATTCTCTATCGCCAGCAGCGTGCGGAGGTCAGGGACTTCCAGTCTTTAATGGTGAATACCGCTAAAATGGTGGAAGAGTATGTTTCCCAGGATGACTGGAAAGTGAAAGAAAATAGCAATATGAACTATTCTCTACAGGGTCTGAATAACCATATTATCTCGGCGATTACTTCTAAATATTGGATAGAGAAAATATACCCCGCCGGGATACGGGCTGCCCATGAAAGCGGTGATATGCATATCCACGATTTGGGGCTCCTGGCTCCTTATTGTTGTGGCTGGAGCCTGGAAGACCTCTTGCTGAAAGGTTTTCGAGGCGCTCCTCAGAAAGTTTCGTCCGCCCCTCCCAAGCATTTCCGCACTGCCCTTGGTCAGTTGATCAATTTTTTCTATACCCTCCAGGGTGAAGCAGCAGGTGCCCAGGCCATAGCAAATTTCGATACATACCTGGCGCCGTTCGTGCGTTTGGATAAACTGGGTTATAAAGAGATTAAGCAGGCCATGCAAGAATTTGTTTTTAATTTAAATGTTCCCACGCGTGTGGGTTTCCAGACCCCCTTTATTAATATTACCTTCGATGTGACCGTTCCTTCCAACCTGGCCTCGCAGCCCGCTATTATCGGAGGAGAGCTGCAGGACGAAACCTTCAGCCAGTTCCAGGAGGAAATGGATCTCATAAACAGGGCTTTTTGCGAGGTTATGATGGCAGGAGACGCGGAGGAAAGAATATTCACCTTCCCCATTCCCACATACAATATAACCGAAAACTTTTTTGCCAGCCCCGTTTCCGATAAAATAATGGAGATGACCGCAAAATATGGCATCCCCTATTTTGCAAATTTTATTAACTCCGATCTTTCTCCGGACGACGTAAGAAGCATGTGCTGCAGGCTGCGGCTGGATAACCGCGAGTTGCGCAAGCGGGGCGGCGGCCTTTTTGGAGCCAATCCTCTTACAGGTTCGATCGGTGTGGTCACCATTAACCTGCCCCGGATAGGCTATAAATCTGAGAATTTTACCGATTTCCTTTCCAAGATCAGGGATATCGCTAACCTTGCCAAAGATAGCCTGCTGACCAAAAGGCTCGTCTTGGAGCAGATGACTGAAAATGGACTTTATCCTTACTCCAAGTATTTTCTCAAGGACGTATACCAAAGGTTTGGAAAATACTGGTCCAATCATTTTAATACTATCGGCATTATCGGGATGAATGAGGCCTTGATTAATTTTATGGATAAAGATCTGGCCTCCGCTGAGGGGCAAGAGGCAGCCATTACCATACTGGACCATCTTCGGGCTATTATGGTGGAGTTCCAGGAGGAAACAGGGGAGATGTTTAACCTGGAAGCAACACCGGGAGAGGGAACAAGCTACCGCCTTGCTCTTTTGGACAAAGAGCTCTTCCCGAACATAACTACGGCAGGCCGGGATGAACCTTATTACACTAATTCGACACAGCTGCCGGTAGATCATACCGAGGACCTTTTTGAAGCTTTAGAGCTGCAGGATGCTCTGCAGATCAAATATACAGGGGGTACGGTTTTCCACGCCTTTTTGGGCGAAAGGGTGGAAAACACTGATGCCTGCAAGAATCTTATAAATAAAGTATTTAGTAATTTCGAGCTTCCCTACTTTTCCATCTCACCCACTTTCTCTGTCTGCGAGACGCATAAGTATCTCAACGGTGAGCAGCCTACCTGCCCCTATTGCGGTGAAGAAGCAGAGGTTTGGAGCAGGGTGGTAGGCTACTATCGCCCCATCAAGAATTGGAATAAGGGAAAGAAAGCGGAGTACAGGCAGCGAAAGGACTTCTGCCTGGAAGAGGAACAGGCTGCCTCTAAAGGAGCTTGAACTGCTGTGAAGACAAGCTGACTCTGGCCTTGGGGTATTACCGGGGAGAAGGAGAGAATACTTATTGAAGAAATGTAACCTTTACCGTTGCCTGATAATAGCTGTGACTGCGCTTCTTCTTGTTGGAATTACAGGTTGTCGCGATGTTGCGGAAGAAATACCCCCTCCTTCAGGTTTATCCGCAGAAGAAGAACAGGGGGAAAAACAAGGGGAAGACTCCGAAGGAGAAGGAGCCTCAAAAGACGATCTAGATACTCCGGAGGATGACGGAAGTGATTGGTTTAATGGAGAAGAGTGGGAAAAAGCAGACGAAGACGGCTGGGACGAAGAAACGGCAGGGAGTAATATTGAACAGGAATCTTCCACCGGCACCGGCACGACCCCTTTGCCCTGGATGGAGATGATTGAAAAGCTTTCTTTTCTGGAGAGTCCTATACCGGGAGCCAAAATTTCAACCAGGGACTCTCACTTGCCGGGAGCCCCCCGGCCTTACCGCAGCGGCACCCATGAAGGCCTGGATTATTACAACGGTTACTGTGGGGTGGAGATCTATTTCGGTGCACCTGTTTATACTGCTGCGGAAGGCACTGTGGTAAGGGTAGATCATGACTACCAGGAATTAACCCGGGAGAAAAGGGAAAAGATACTGCGGCATGTTAAAAGTTTAGGGTATACTCCGGAGAAAGAATTGGATATATTAAGGGGCCGGCAGGTATGGATTCTGCACCGGGAGCGGGTCCTTACCTGTTACGCCCATCTCGATGAAGTAAATGAAGCTCTTGCGGTGGGGGACAAAGTCTCCCGGGGCGATGTTTTGGGAACCATCGGTAATTCTGCCACCAGCGCTGATGTGGATGGCACCCAGGAGGATGCCCACTTGCATTTTGAAATTTGGGTGGACGGGCATTATCTGGGTGAGGGGTTGTCGCCTGAAAAAGTGCGCCGCTTGTGGCAAAAAGTATTGCTTAAGCACTAAAAAAAGTTAAGGGACGGTTTTTTTATAAGCAGGGTATATACAGCTAAGGCGAGCAGATAAGTAATTCCGGCCAGCAGGACTATAGAAGCTCCCGAGGCCAGGAACAGGACTATGCCCACCACTCGGATAAGGCTGACTACGGACATGGCTGTAAGCACCATCAAGAGATATTCAAGGAATACCACGTTAATGCCTCGAATAGAAGTGAACTCTTCGTCAAAGAGATAGGATTTCCACTGGTTGAAAAGTGCTGTGACCGTCAAGGTAACGATAGCGGTCAGGGCTCCCATCTAAAAGAGGGAAGGATTTTTACAGCTAATGGCGAAGATTTATAAGTATAGAAACCTAGTATGTGGCTTCACGTGCTATCACACTAAAGGGTTAACCCTAATTATACTCTTTTTTAACTCAGCTTCCATGCTTTTTAGCGATTTTTTTCTACTAATAAATCCTGTAAAGTGGAAATTGTTAAAAAGTAGCCGGTGACGAGCAAACGGGTTGGCTGATGGTTGAAAGGTTTTATCTGTGGTGGCACGGGTAAAGGTATCCTGGGCATTGTAGTTAAAATTACAACTCAGGCTCAGCGCGTGTAATTTTGGTTTTGAGAAAGATTATTTATAGAAAATATACCTAAGAGGTGTTGACAAATGAGGTACGCAGAGACAGGGTATAATCTGGAAGTTGATTTATCAAGCGGGAATATTGAGAGGGTAGAAACGGATTCGGAGGTAACCAAAAAACATCTGGGAGGCTTGGGGACTAACGCCAAGATACTATGGGATAGAGTTCCTGCGGAAGCTGAACCATTTTCTCCGGAGAATCTGCTAATTTTTGGCACTGGGCTTTTATGCGGTACTCCTGCTATAGGAGCTAACCGTATCATTCTGTCTACGTTTTCTCCCCAGACCAGGTTGATGGCCTATTCTATGATGGGGGGGTTTTTCGCACCGGAACTTAAGCATGCCGGTTATGATAAGGTTATCTTTCGGGGACAGTCACCGAATCTGGTCTACTTGTGGATAAATAATGACAAGGTTGAATTGCGCGACGCCACTCATTTGCAGGGTAAAGGTACCCTCGAAACCGCAGAGCTAATCAAGGAGGAATTGGAAGATCCCAACATCCAGGTGGCCTCTATCGGTTTGGCCGGAGAAAACAGGGTCTTTTTTTCTTCAGTTGAACACGGCCGGTCCAGCGCCAGCAGGGCAGGGCTGGGTGCCGTCATGGGTGACAAAGGGCTAAAGGCTGTAGCTGTTCGCGGAACTAAGGATGTCAATATTGCCGAGCCGGAGAAATTTATTGAGCTATGCAACGAGGTGCTGGATTATATACAGTGGCGGGCAGAAAATCCGGTGAAGCATGTTCCCCCCATTTTAGCCGGGTTGGGCTCACCACAGGAGATGGCCATACATGACGAGGAGTGGCATACCACTGCTTTTTCATGGGGTAATGCCCGTTACCGGCGCAAGGAATTTTGGAACGAAGAAGTGGAAGAGGAATGGAGCAATGTTCAGGACGGAGCGGTGCAGCGCTTGATAAGTTGCTATAACTGCCCCATGAAGTGCGGCGCAGTGATTGCATACCCCACCCTGGAGCTTTCCAAATACATGATGAAGTGCTATACGAAGCTTACTTATGTAATGGGGGCCATGACGGATAACCTGGAATTTGGCTTTAGAATTGCCGGGCTTGCCCAGGGCTACGGTGTGGACGGTTTTACGGCCCCTCAGGCCATGGCTTTTGCCGTTGAGCTTTACGAAGACGGCATTCTGACCGACGAGGATATGCCGGATTTTCCTCCTGATAACGAAGGAAGATTTTTCTATCTTCTTGAGAAAATCGTGCATCAGGAAGGAATCGGGAAAATTTTGTCCAAGGGCGTTTATTGGGCTGCCCGTGAAATCGGTAAGGGTGCAGAGGCCTACGACCGCAACACCATTAAGAAGCACGAGCAAATTCCTATCAAGCTGGGTATGCTGAACCCCATTTTCTTCCTTATGCATTCTACCGGGGAGAAGATAAACATTACCCAGATTGAAGGACAGATGCCCCAGGCCCCGTTCCCCGAGAGAGAGGACCGGGAAGAGTTTGTAAAAGATTGGTTCCAGGCCCCCAGTGAAAACGTGAAGGAGTTTTTCCTGAACTGGGATATACGTGGGGAGAACGCTTTTCCTTATTACCCTGATTTTCAAACGGCCTGTGAGCTTGTGGAATGGCAGGAGACCATGCACTATATCGATGATTCTACCGGTATCTGTGCAGGATTATCATCGTTCCCTATCAAACCTCCCTACCATATACACAACCTTCCTGATGTCATATCGGCGGCTTCGGGTTTTGATATTGATAAAGATGAGTTGTGGCATGGGATAGTCAAAAGAAACCGGAACCTTATCAGAGCCATCAATGCCAGAAGAGGTTTGCGCAGGGCAGATGATAAGCCCCCGGAGGACCATTGGAAAAAAAGATTTCCCGAGCATGAACAGAAGCTCTTGGACGAGTATTATAAGTTTAAGGGGTGGAATAACCAGGGTATCCCGACCAAGGAAACTTTGGAAGCCTTGGGCCTGGGTTACGTTGGTGAAGACTTAGAAAAGCGAGGGATATATGATAATGAGCAAAACCACGAAGAAAGTTAAGCGAATCAGGATCGATACCGATAAGTGCAACGGCTGCCGGTCATGCGAGGTCATCTGCTCTTCCTTTCATGCTCAGGAAAAATATAGTATAAATAACCCCGCCAGGGCGCGTATCAGGATGGTTATGGATCCCCTTAATGACGTTTATCTTCCTGTATATGCAGGGGAATATACTCCTGCGGAATGCATGGGCAGGGATAAGTATGTGGTCGACGGAAAGGAGTACGAAGAATGTGCTTTCTGCAGGGCATCCTGTCCCTCCAGGGATGCATTTAAAGAGCCCGACTCCGGTCTTCCCCTCAAATGCGATATGTGTGAGGAACTGGAAGATGACGAGGAGCCCTTGTGCGTTAAGTGGTGCATTAATGATGCCCTGACGTACGAAGAACGGGAAGAGGAAGTGGATGAAGAAGAAGAGACAAAGGTGGAGGAGATGGAAGATGGTTTGAAGACTTTAAGAGATAAGTTTGGTCTGGAAAACCTGATGGATGGCGTCGCCCGCTTGTCGAAGAAGGAATAAGATCTTGAAAATTATAATCTGAAAGAAGGGA
>CAZMLU010000055.1:1501-10428 GCA_964567295.1 uncultured Desulfovibrionaceae bacterium | reverse complement strand
TCTTAAACAACTCCTGCCGCAGTGAAGATATCATTGCCCGCTGGGGGGGAGATGAATTTGTTATTTTCCTGCCGCAAACCACAGAAGAAGATGCAAAAGCTATATGCCAGAGAATAGATGAGAAATGCAAAACAGCTTATGTCGAAGACATACCCCTCTCCATGGCGTTAGGTACTGCAATCAAGAACAACACGAACGAGGATCTGGCAAAAATACTAACAAAAGCTGAAGAAAATATGTATAAACAAAAACTTACAGAAAGACAAAGCATAAATAGTGCTATGCTAAATACACTGCTCAAAAATTTAGAAGCAAAAAGCTTTGAGACAGAAGCTCATTACTCGGGGATGCAGGATGTGGCTCAAGAGATCGGCAAAAAAATAGGGCTTTCCCAAGCAGAGTTTAATAGGTTAGAAATGCTGATCTCACTGCACGATATAGGGGAAATAAATATTCCTGGGGAGATATTAAATAAAAAAGGGCCTTTAACAGCAGAAGAATGGGAAACTGTCAAAAAACACCCCGAATCAGGGTCCCGCATTGCACGGGCCACGGAAGAGTTTGCCTTCGTGGCCGATGAAATCCTGGCACACCACGAACGCTGGGACGGCTCGGGTTACCCGAAGGGACTAAAGGGAGAAGAAGTGCCCCTGCTGGCGCGGATTGCAGCAATCGCTGATGCCTACGAAGTAATGAGTAGCGGCAGACCTTATAAAGCAGCGCTATCCGAGGCCGAAATTGTTGCCGAACTGAAAAGAGGCTCCGGCACCCAGTTCGACACCGACCTGGTAAAAGCCCTGCTCTCCATCCTGGACGCAGAAAGTTGACAAAAAGCAGTAACCCACCAAGAAGACGGTATGTCACTTTTTATCCCTCCAGGTAACTTTTTAAAATAGTTAAAAAAGCAGCGCTCCTGCCCGGGAAATGATCCCGCCGGCCAGGAAGGCGATAGAACTGGTTAGCAGAAGCATGGCCAGGGCAACCTTGAGGCTGAATTCCCTGGCCATAGTGGCGACAATGGCAATGCAGGGCACGTAAAATAACCCCACCGCAGCGCCCACAAAAAGCTGCAGGGCTGTCAGGTCCATTTCCATCAGCGGCAGGACGGCCAGTTCGCGGCGCAAAATGCCCAACACGAGCGGCACGGCGGCATCCTGGGGCAGCCTCAGCCACTGTATAACCAGCGGGCTGAGGAGGCGCCCCAGCGCAGCCATGGCCCCGCTTTCATAAAGGAGTGCAGCCAGCGCTACGGCACCAATCATGGGCAGGACACCGTCGGTTACATAATTTTTAATCCTCATCCATACCTTTTTACCAACAACGTCAAACCTTGGCGGGAGCAACTCCGGGACCTCCATGAGGGTGTGCTGACGAGGTCCTTTGATAATGACTTCCATCAGCAAGCCGGCTGCTGCCAGGACGGCAAAAGAAAGCAAAAAAAGGGCAATAACTACCGCTATGGATATTTCGGCCAGAAGGGAGATGATTGCTCCCGACTGTGAGACGCAGGGAATAGCCAGGCAGACCATGGTGGAAACTACCAGACGTTCCTTGTTTGAGTCCAGGGCGCGGGTGGCCATTATGGCCGGTATGCCGCATCCGTAACCCAGGATGAGGGGAATGATACCCGAACCGCGCAGCCCAACCTTGTTCAGTAGGCCGTCCAGGAGGCCCCCCAGGCGGGGCATGTAACCGCTGTCTTCTAAAAGGCTGAGCGCAAAATAGAAAGAGATGACATAAGGCAGCACCAGGGCGAAGGGCCACTCCAGTCCCTTGACCAGGAAACCGTATTCACCGATAAGGATGTTTTGAAAAAGTCCCGGAGATGTTATAATTCCCACTCCATGCGAAATGGCAGGGATAATCAGGTCACGAAACAAAGGCAGCAGTATAAACTGGCGCAGGCCCATGCCGAGTCCCACCACGACCCCGAAAGCGGTGGCCAGGATAACGGCGGCAAGGGGAATGCCAGGCCAGGGCTGCAGCAGCAGCAACCCCCATTTGTGTCGTCTCTGTGCTTTTTGTCCACCTGTGTGATCTTTGGCCGTAGCTTTCCGGGCAAGCTCTTCCGCCCTTGCCCATAAGTCATCTTCGTGGGGTTCTATGGCAGGTCTTGCCAGTTGGTTATAGCTTTCTTTAACTCCGGAGTCGAGAACATCTAAAATAGCAGTCTTTATATTTCCAAAACCCTCGCCGGTAATTGCTACGGTTGGTAGGAGAGGAAGGCCCAGTTCACGGGACAGGTAAGCGGTATCTATCGTTTCTCCCTTTTCTGAAGCAAGGTCAGTCCTGTTCAGGATAGCCAGCACCGGTAGATTGTATTGCATGACCTGGAGCAACAAAAAAAGGCTGCTTTCCAGGTTGCTTGCATCCAGTACGCATAATACCGCTGCAGGAGTATTATCGGAAGCCATATCCTCGATTGCTAAGGTTTGACCGCCGCAGTGGGTGCTCTGAGCGCATGGAAGACCAGAACTTCCCTTCAGCATTTCAACGGCGACCTGTTCTGCTTCATTCGTTGCATTAAGGGTGTAGGTGCCGGGAACATCAAAAAGAATGGCCTCGCTGCCGTTCAGCGATATATTTCCGGCTGCTACTTCTACGGTCGTGCCGGAGTAATTGGCACAACTGACATTCATTCCGGTCAGCCGGTTAAAAAGGACGCTTTTACCAACGTTGGGAGGCCCCATCAGGAGAATGGCTGGCCTAAGCCGTTTTTCCATGTTCGCCTTCCTCTGCTTCAGGCAGAACAACTTTTACTTCCTCGGCCAGCCTACGTCCAAGCGCAACGCTTCTTTTTTCTATTTCGGCAAATATCGGTCCCCCAAAGCAGCCTTTGGCCTGTATGCATACCTTTTTGCCCGGCCTGAAGCCCAGGGGGGGCAAAAGAGACATTTCAGGCACAGAAGCGATCACTGCTTCTTCTCCTTTTTGTAGCATATCGAGCGATACTTCTTTGCAGCGCCCTTTTCCGGTCCAGCATTCGGTCCAGCATTCGGGCTCGCATTCGATATTATCATGTTTTTTTTCTTTTACAAAAGAGCGTAGCATGTTTCCTCTCCTTTACTCTTATATAATAGAAGCATCCCCTATTTGCTCATCAGGCCCCGCAGCAGTTTCCCCGGCGGGATAACCAAAGCGGCCTCGTCGTCTTCAGAAGAGCTTTTCCAAAGCAAGCCTGCTGTTACACCTGCCGAGAGGAAGAGGGGGAACCAGTAAGTAATACTCCTTGTTAAAAGGGCCGCGGCAAGGCCTTCGGCCGGGCTGATACCACCCAAAGAAAGCATCAGGGCCATAGTCCCTTCAAAGGTGCCCAGCCCTCCCGGGAATAGGGGCAGCATGCTGACCAGGTAGGCGGTATATGTAGCCAGTGCTACCGTTCCAAAAGCAACTTCATAGCCCAGCATGGAAGTTACCAGGTATACTTTAAGCGGATAAAGCCCCCAAACCAGGAACGAAATAAACAGCAGCCCTCCCCGTTCAGCTGAAATAGTTAGTAAGCGGGAGTGCCGTGCCGCATCATTTAAAAAAGAAATAAGTTTATTTAACTTGCCGGCGGCGAGGGAAAGAATTTTATTTGACCTGAATAATGATAAATTGCCGTCTAAATTCTGTGCCTTTTCCTGGGGCTTGTTCTCGGACAAATCATCTTGGGGCCTTCTGTGCAGCATCCAAAAAATCAGGCCAAAAAAGACTCCCAAAGCAGCGAAGGAAAGGTATGCTAATACTGGGATTTCCCTGCGTAAAGCAGCGATGGTGATAAAGGGCGCACAGAGAATGACGAAAGGAAAAAGCGATATATACTTGTGGGCCAGGAAAGCACCTGCCAACTGCCTGTGAGAAAGGGAAGTGGTGCGGCGGAAAAGGTAAAGTTTGGCTGCCTCGCCACCCAGCTTGACAGAAGGCGTAACACTTTCAACAAAGCCCCCGGCGAGGTAAATACCAAACACGCGGAAAAAAGGCAGCTGCTGCCCCATCTTGCGCAGCAAGAAATGCCATTGGTAAGCTGTCATTCCAAGGGTTGCTACCTGCAGTAAGGCCAGGCCGGCCATGGTTTGGGAGTCAGCGCGGTGCAGGGCCAGGGTAATTTCTTCCCAGCCCAGGAAGATAACAAAGAAGACAATAGCAAAAATGCCTGCAACCCACAGAAGGGGTTGTTTAACTTTCATCCGCGCTTTCCTCCTTATGGTAAATTATGAGAATGAGAGTTATTATCATTTTATGTTCTTAAACATATACTGTTTTTTGGTTTCTGTCAACACTTTTTTCGGTTTACGAAAGTAAAAGATGAACTCTTTAATCAAGGTGCCGATGGCGGCAATGCAGGGCGGCAACACCCACAGCAGCTACCATAGCATGGCCAGTGCCCCGTCGGTCACGAAGTTTTTCAGGCGGATCCACATTTTTTCCCCCAGCAAGTTCCATCTCGCTGCCAGCAAAGCAGGCAGCTCCATAACGGTTTGGAGTGGGGAGCTTAAGGTCTGGGTGGAAAGAATGGCCAGGGCATGGGTCAGCTCGTCCAGAACCTGGTTTAAAACCGCTACTGTAGCAACGACCGGAACGCCCAGTTGGTCGGAAAGAAGCCTTGTATCTATTATCCTGCTCACACTTTCAACTTTATTTAAGAAAAAGCACGCTGTTAAAGGCCAAGAATTCATGTCTCACCCGTTTTACAGGTTCATACTGGCTGGGAAGGATGTCGTACTGGCTTTGAGCGTATTTTTTAGCCTCCCTGAAAACCAGGCGCTTGCTCGTGCCGCCGCAGTTTACAAGATTATCCATAATTGAAGCTTTGGGCTCTGCATGAACAGCGACGAGAGCGGTGGTAAAATCTGCAGGAATCGATTCTGCAGCATCCCTATATATGGGCGTAACATAGCCAAGTAAATTCAAATGTTTCAGGTAAAAGCAGGCTTTTTCGACAGCATCCCGGTCCCGGTCCACGGCCCAGACCCTTGCCCCGGTAAAGTAGTGCAGGTAGATGGCCGTGTAGGGTACAGCCCCACATCCTATATTTAAAACCACATCCTGACCTGTAATGCCGGCCAGCTCAATTTCATTCTTTATGACATGGCGATAAGGAAGACTGTAAAGCCGCGATAGAATTGTGCTTTTAAATACTTTCTTTTCCAAGGAAGAGAAAAGAGGCTTTATTATTTCCACTTGGCCACCTCCGAGACTAAGAATCATTATCAATATAAGGGGAATAAAAAAACAAAGTTTTCAGGTTCCATGGTGAACTCTTCCCATCCATATAATTGAAAATGATTCTCATTATACATAAAGCATAACAGGTAATTTAGGAGAGGTCAAGGGAATAATAATAGTTTTACTCGGTTGTTTTACACCTAAACTTGTGCTGAAAACCCAGAAAACCCTGCGGCAAAGAACTTCAGGGGTGCATTTTGATGTATGAACCCATGTTGAGCAATGGAAGTCTTAAGGGAATGTAATAATCTTTATTATGCGTCTTGGTTTGTAGGTATAAAGGTTCGAGGACACCGCTTTTCCTTCTGCGAAATTAGTTATAGATAAGTTCCATGTTATCCGATATGAAAACACGGCTTTGGATGCGTATTCCACAGTTAAACTTGAAAGAGTTCTGGTTGGGAAAGCTTGTTTATGTTTAAAAACTTGCAGAAGCGAAAATAAGGCCATTTAATTGTGAAGGAGGTATTATGGTAATATGAGAGTTTTTTTGACAGGTGGCACCGGCTTTATCGGTCAGAGTATAACTGAAAGACTTCTAAAACGCGGGGTGGAAACAATTGCTCTAGTAAGAAATTTAGAAAATCCAACTGCAAAAGCAATTCAAGAAAAAGGAGCACAGCTTATAAAAGGAGATATAACAGAACCTGAAACAATGCGTGAGGCTATGAAAGGTGCCGATGTGCTAATACATAATGCAGGCTGGTATGAGTTCGGAATTACCAATTAAGTAACGGGGTTATGAGTCATCAGGATACGTTTAATCTTTGGAAAAAGACACCAGGTGGCTCGAAAAAAACACTATTTAGTATTCCAAAATCTATTGCCATGCTTTTCTGTGGAGCTGCCGAACCTATCCAGCGCCTTTTTGGTTTCCCGGCTGTCTTTAGTCGCGAGAGTATCCTGGCTGCTTACTCAAACTATAGATTTATAGCTACAAAAGCTGAACAGGAACTAGGAATGAATTTTAGAAGATTGGAGCAGGCCTGGCTTGACACATTAGAGGGTGAAAGAGCATTATTAAAATAAAGCTGCCTAATACCCGGCCCGTTATTCAAAAGAAAACGGAAGCGGCTTATTTACCGGAGTTGCGGCCCTTTTTTGCCCGCTGATTAAATAATGCAGCCACACCCAGTAAACCAAGCACTACCAGCGCCACTTTCGCAAGTCTGGGCAACCCCTGCCCGGGGGGAGCATCACCAGTGCGCCATTCGGCCCGGTGGCCCATGCCGTCATCTGCCACCACATGTACGTTGCCTTGATCAGCAGGGTAGTGAAAATACCCGTTTTCATCAATTTCTCCCCGGGCAATTTCTTCTCCGCTTTCATTGTAAACCACCACCTCACTCGTCCTGGGGGTGCGTCCACCTTCTAAATAAACCCGCACGACCCCTTCCTCCACCGGCTCCACATACATCTGGCAAGCGGAACCAGGAGAGGCAAACACCAACACCATTGCGGCAACCAGCAGCATAAATAAAAGATACCTGTTTAACCTGCTCATCATTGCCATTGCTCTCCTTTCCTAATAATCCAGGATGTGGTAATAAATAATTTAACGAGAGCTACTGTTTGCTGCCGAGCATGGTGCTCAAAGTATCAGCCAGCTTTTTAGCATCGAGGGTATAGGGGACGTCAAAGCCCCGTTGCCGCAGCATATCCACCAGCTCCAGGAGGGATGGAGGTTCCAGGCCCGCTGTTTTAAGCAGCGCCGTATCCGTGAGGATTTCTTCCGGTTTGCCCCGCGCCAGCAATTCTCCCTGTTTCATGATATAGACGTTATGGGCCAGTACTGGCAGGGGTGAGAGTTCGTGCACGGTAAATAAAATTGCTGTACCATGTGTGTTGTTCAGCCTCTTCAGCAGCGCCAGCAGTTCCTTTTTGCTTTTTTGGTCCACACTTGCAAAGGGTTCATCCAGAACCAGCAGTTTCGGCCTGAGGGCCAGGGCTCCGGCCAGGGCTACTTTCTGCTGCTCACCGCCGCTCAGATAATGGGGTATTTTGTCCGCAAGATGACTTATGTCCAGTTCATGCATCACTTCGGCGACCCGCTCTTCAATTTTGAGGCGGGGCCATCCTGCGTTTTTCAGGGAAAAGGCAATATCCTCCCGCACGGTGGGGCCGATGAGCTGCTCTTCCGCAGACTGGAGCAGAACCCCCAGCTGCTGCCACATGGTTTTAAAATGCTTGTGGGGCTCCAGGCCAAAAACATGCACCTCGCCCTGTGCCGGGGCCAACAACCCCGTTATGTGAGACAAAAGGGTGGTTTTGCCCGAGCCGTTGCTTCCCAGAAGGCCCACCACCTCTTTTTCGTACATGAAAAAATCCAAGCCGCAGATGAGCACCTCGGTGGCATCGGGATAACGATGGTTGATGCAGTTAATATCTACAATCCGTTCTCTTACCATAACACCGTCACCATAAAGAAAATGGAGGAAAAAAGAATGATCGCCACATTTATGACGTAGCCCCCTGCCTTACCAAGAGTCTGCCTTTCCGTTTCCCCAATATCACCCCGGTAGCCGCGCAGCAGCATAACCCGGTAACCCCGTTCATTATAATCAACCGCGGTGATAAAAGCCATACCCAGGTAAGTGCCTGCAGCAGCCAGGTTGCGGAAAAGATTGGCGGAAGCGGTGCCTCCTCTCAGCTTAATAGCCGTCCTCAATTCATTGAGGCGGCCCAGGAGCAGGAAAAAGGCCCGGTAAGTCAGAAAGAGGATGTCTGTAAGCACCTCTGGAAAAACCAGTTTCAGGACAGAAAATACTTTAATGTAAGGGGTGGTCATCATCAGGAGTAAAAGCACCGTCACCGCCGTGACGGCCCGCAAGACGACCACCAGCAGTTCCGGGCCCGTCAGCCCTGCCAGAAAATACCCATATATAAGGCCGAAGAACAGTGGATAAAGATAAAAATAGAGCTGTCCCAGGGGGGATAATCCCACCACCGCGAGGCCAATAACAGTGCAGAGAAAAAGGGGAAGCAATAACTCCCAGCGGTTACAAAAAATGATCCCGGCAATCAGGATTACGGTGGAAAGGACTTTGGACCAGGCAGAGGCCCGGTGCATAAAAGTGTTACCTTGGACGGCATGCCGGTCCACAAAGGTAAGCTTCATGCAGCCTCATCCTTTTCCCCAAAAATGTTTTTCACCAGTTCCGGGCGGACCCGGCGCAGATAAGAAAGTATAAAAGCAATAACCCCCGCTTCAATGGTACCGCCCACCAACACCATTACCAGGATAGAACCCAGCAACCAGCCGGGGATACCGGCCATGAGCTGCTGCCCTGCCTCCACATATGCGGTTACCTCAACCGTTTCCAGGGATAGGGTGGAAAGAAAAATGATAAAGGCCGCAAAAACGTTGGAGAGGATTAAGACGGACAGGGTAGTTGTAAACACTGCAATCAAAGGTTTGAAAAGGCGCCGGAAGACGGGGAAAAACATGGCCGCCAGGAATACTTCGCTGCCCAAAACAAGGGTATTTAACCCCACCACCGTGATCCCGCCGTGTCCGATCAGGCTCAAGAGAAAGTTTACCACGAATACGGACAGAAATGCCAGCCAGGGGCCGGCCAGCAACGCCACCAGCACCGTCAGGTTGATGTGATAATGAATGAACCCCATGGGTATGGACATAGCCACAATCATAAGGGCCGATATAACCGCCAGCGTCGATGTTTTACGGGCCAGATCCCCTTCCCCTTCCCCTTCCCCTT
>CAZMLU010000055.1:0-1401 GCA_964567295.1 uncultured Desulfovibrionaceae bacterium | reverse complement strand
TCCCCTTCCCCTTCCCCTTCCCCTTTCAGCTTAGCCGAGATCAGGGCAATGATTAAGATTGTTAGCCCAATCCCCAATCCAACCAGCCACAACGGCAAGACGCCATCGGGAAAATGCAAATGACTCACGATAAATGCCCCCTTTTGTTGGGCGTAAAATCCATACCATAAAAACCGACCCGGATAAAAACACAACATTGTCGGTAAATGCAACTGAGTTGCGTTTAGTAGAGTATAATGAAAAAGTCAGGTCATGTAAAGGTGTCTTAAAAAAAATTAAGTATCGGCCAAGTTGGGCCACCACTTTTTATAATAAATTAAAAGCATAATATGTGATATAACAAAAAGGATAGGTATTTCAAGTAGAGATTCAACTGCTAAAACAAGAGGAATTAGGGGGCGCTCGGGAAATGTGGCAACAGCGATAGTTAAAGCCAGCGGAGCATTACGGGCCAAAATTGTAATAATTAAGCTGGCACCTTCTTGATATGATAAATTAAAAACTCGCCCTATTATTTGCCCAACAGAGAAATTAATTGCGAAAAACAATATAACCGGTATAATAAGACGAACAACCAGGCCAAGGTTCTCTATTAGAATTACTCCTTGCGAAGCGAACATAGCTGTTATAGCAAGAAGAAGAAATACAGTCTGAAAAACACCAATTCTTTCAAGTATATTTTTGCTAAACCAGGTGTCTTCTTTTAGATAAACAACAAGATTTCGCACTGTTACGGCTATTAAAAAAGGTACTATTAAAACCCTTATAAAACTCTGCAGGAAAACAAGCGGCTGAATATCAACGACAGCACCGGCAAAAACAAAAAGGAATACAGGCATTAATATCAACTGTAATAATAAGTTCCAGGGTAACAGGGCAGTCGACAAGGCAAGATGCCCTCCTGCCATCGCTGTAAAGACCAGGTACCAATCGGTACATGGTGTAACTATGTCCATTATTAAAGCTACAAAAACATCGGGGTGATTGCGAAAGAACAGATAACTAAGTCCAAAAGCTAAAAAGGGTGTCCAAATAAAGTTAATGAGAAGGCTGAGGACGGCAACCTTCACATTTTTAAATCCCGCTTTCAAGCTTTTAAAGGGTATTTGTAGAAAAATACCAAAAAGCATAACCATAAGAAAGGGGACAATTAAATGTGAGGCTTTTGGGGATAAACCGTTAACCTGTCCCAGCAACAGACCCAAAAGTATTGCAAAAATCATAAAAAGCCAGGAGTATTTTTCTATAATTTTCAAGGTTTATACCTCGCCAGGAAAACAGTGTTTTCCTGGCCATCCTGAAGTAATAATCTTTATGGGGTGCTCCACAATTAAGGCTCTTAAACTGTATTTTTCTTTATTTGCTGCTGTTTGAGCATTGATCGAATCCAAAAAATCCTGG
>CAZMLU010000054.1:0-10490 GCA_964567295.1 uncultured Desulfovibrionaceae bacterium | reverse complement strand
ATAACAAAACCCTGGGGCGGTTTATGTTGGACGGTATTCCCCCGGCCCCCCGTGGAGTGCCGCAGATCGAAGTTTCATTCGATATTGATGCCAACGGTATTGTCAATGTTTCGGCCAAAGACCTGGGCACCGGCAAGGAGCAGAAGGTCACCATAAAAGCTACCTCAGGTCTGGCTTCCGATGATATTGACCAGATGGTAAATGAAGCTCAAAAGTTTGCCGAAGAAGATAAAAAGCGTAAGGAATTGGCGGAAGCTCGCAACCAGGGTGATACATTGATCTATTCTACAGAAAAAACTCTGCGTGAACTGGGAGATAAAGTGGAAGAAAGCCAGAAAGAGACTATAAGTAGTGCCATCGAAGAGCTCAAAGAGGCTATGAATGGTGATGATGTAGAGAAGATTAATAATGCCTCAGAAAAGCTGAGCAGCACGTTGCATGAAATATCTTCCAACCTTTACGACCAGGTAAGTCAAGACCAGGAGGCAACTGGCGGTGGACAGGCAGCCGGCGGGGAGCAGGCTTATAACCAGTCCGGTCAAACAAGTTCGGGTGGAGAAAGTGCTGAAGGGGAAGATGTAGTAGATGCCGATTATGAAGTAATGGATGATGAAAAGAAGTAGAACTGGAGTAAAAAACTTACAAAGCGAGTGATAAATACAGAAAACACTCCGATATTAAAGGAGCGTATGGTTAATGGCGAAAAAGGATTACTATGAGGTGCTTGGGGTAAGAAGGGAGGCCGGGCAAGAGGAGATAAAGAAAGCATACCGTAATCTTGCCCGGCAGTATCACCCGGATGTGAACTCCAGCGATAATGAAACAGAGGCAAAATTTAAAGAGATTAAAGAAGCCTATGATGTCCTTTCCGATTCACAAGCCCGCGCACGTTACGACCGCTTTGGTCATCAGGAAGATTATTCAAGAAGCGGTTTTGGCGGTTTTGAAGATATGCGTGATTTTTCCTCAGGTTTTGAAGATATTTTTGAAGCTTTCTTCGGAGGAGGAGCTTCTACAGGCTCCCGTCGCCAATCTTCAGCACCACGCCGTGGCGCTGATATGCGTTACGATTTAGAGATCACTTTAGAGGATGCAGTAAGGGGAAAAGAAATAGAAATAAACGTTCCACGTGCTGAGACCTGCCATGATTGTGGAGGTAGCGGGGCCAAGGATGGCTCCGGTTCAGTGAGTTGTTCTGCGTGTGGAGGGATGGGACAGCAGCAAAGTGTTAGAAATACTGCATTTGGAAGTTTTATGAGTATCAAGACCTGTAGCGCCTGCGGAGGTGCAGGAAGCGTTATAAAGGAGCGCTGTCCCTCCTGTCGTGGAGAAGGCCGTGTTGTGCGTGAGAAAACCCTTGAAATTAAGGTTCCAGCAGGAGTGGAAGATGGTTCAAAGATGCGTGTTTCCGGTGAAGGAGAAGCTGGGCCGCGAGGGGGGCCGAGGGGAGACCTATATGTTATTTTCCATGTTTTGCCCCACGAACTGTTCAGGCGTCAGAACAATGACTTGATTTGTGAAATTCCCGTCAGCTTTGTCCATGCAGCTCTGGGCACAGAGATTGAGGTTCCTACTATGGATGGTAAAGCTAAGTTGCGCATTCCCGAAGGCACTCAGCCGGGAGCGGTTTTTCGCCTCAAAGGCAAAGGCGTCCCCAGCCTGCGTGGTTTTGGCAGAGGAGATCAGCTGGTCAAGGTAAAGGTAGAAGTGCCGCGCCGATTAAGTGCTCATCAAAAAACAATTTTACAGGAATTTGCTAAAGCCGGAGGCGGTGACATAGAAGACAGTGCTGAAAAAGGTTTTTTCGACCGCATGAAAGAGACCCTGGGTGGAAACAGGTAGCACGCTTGTTATTTATTTGTTAAAAAGATAATAATAAACGATTAGTTTTTGTTATTAGTACTTTTCAATCCGCTCCTACCAAAGAAGGACGACAAAAAGGTAGGAGCGTTCATTTTGCTTACAGCAAAGGAGAAAAGATGTCCAACTGGTTTTTTCTTCCACCAGAGCTATTTGAAAAGAACACTTTTTTTGTGCCGCAAGAACTCCATCGCCACTTTCGTGCTCTGCGCCTTAAAAAGGGTGACGATATGGTACTTTCCGATGGTAAGAGTAGGACTTTCGCTGCTCGTTTGGAATCTATCAGTTCCAAGAAAGCGGAGGTCTCTATTCTGGAGGAGCTTGAGCTAGAAACAGAACCACCTCAGGAGATAATTCTCTTTCCTGCTGTTCTAAAAGGAGAGAAAATGGAGATAATAATACGTCAGGGTGTAGAACTGGGTGCCTGCAGGATTGTCCCTGTCCTCACTGAAAGAACCATAGTCAGGATGGAACAGTACAAAATAGCGAATAGGAAAGAACGTTGGCAGCAGATAGCTCTTTCGGCAGCTTCCCAGTGCAGAAGGACTAGAATTCCTCAAATCGATTCTCCTTTACAATTTGAAGATACATTGGAACTGCTACAAGGTATGGAGCTTACTATCGTTCCCTGGGAAAATGAAATGAACACTTCTTTGTTAACGTTGTTGCAGAAGTATGTTGTTCCATCTTCTCTGGCAATCTTTAGCGGTCCCGAAGGGGGTATTACTCCCGCTGAAATAGAGAAACTAAAAGAAATAAAAAATCTTTACCCTGTAAGCCTTGGCCCCCGAGTTTTACGTGCGGAGACAGCCCCATTGGCAGTTCTTTCGGCAGTAATGTGCTTTTGGGGGCATAAAGGTGTTGACTGTTCTGTATTAGCAGGAGGCGATTAAATAAATGCCCAAGGTTGCTTTTTATACTCTCGGTTGCAAAGTTAACTATTACGAGACGGAGGCCCTCAAAGGAATTTTTTACCAAGAGGGTTTTGATGTTGTTGATTTTACAACCGAAGCAGATCTCTTCGTTATAAACACCTGTACTGTTACTCACCAGGCAGATCGTAAATCCAGGCAGATTATACGTAGAGCAAAAAGGATAAACCCTGAAGCCCTGGTTGCTGTAATCGGTTGCTATCCCCAAGTATATCCTGATGCCATTCGAGCTTTGCCGCAGGTGGATCTACTTCTTGGAACGCAGGAGCGTTTTTCTCTTCCCGGGTTGGCTATAAGAAGGTTGAAAGGGGAAAATGTATGTGGGGAAATATCTTCTTATGACAATAAAGAATTAGCTTTCGAAGATATGCCCTGGTTGCCTGAACAAGGCAGGGCCAGGGCTTTTTTAAAAATCCAGGATGGGTGTGATCGTTTCTGCAGTTACTGTATTGTACCCCTTGCCAGAGGGCCGCTGCGCAGCCTTCCCTTAGAGAAAGGGTTAGATTACCTGCGAGAAATGAGCCGCAACGGCTTCAAGGAGGTCGTGCTTACGGGGATCCATCTAGGATTTTATGGGAGAGATTTAAAGGAACAAAAGGTGAGCTTGGCCTCTTTTTTGGAAGAAGCGGTAAAAATCGATGGTATAGAAAGAATACGCTTAAGCTCCATAGAGCCAACGGATTTTGACGAAAAGCTGATAGATGTCCTTTCTCGCGGCGGCAAGCTGTGTCCCCATTTGCATATTCCCTTACAGAACGGTGATGACTTTATCCTCTACAAGATGAGACGCTCTTATGACACCTCGTTTTATGCCTCTTTGCTACGGGAACTTCGAAGTTCCATAGTTGATTTGGCGATAAGCACAGACATAATGGTAGGTTTTCCAGGAGAGTTAGAGGAGCATTTTCAAAACACTTTGGAGTTTGTCAGGGGATGTGCTTTCAGCAGTCTTCATGTATTTAAGTATTCTCCTCGAGCTGGCACCGAAGCAGCTGCTTTCTCCTCACCTGTCAAACCGGAATTGCAGGAAAAACGCAGCAAAGAGATGATTACTTTGGGAGAAGAACTGACGCTGCAATTTAAAAAGCAGCATTTAGGAAGAACACTCCCCGTTCTCTTTGAAAAAAAGGTAGATTGCAGCAATTCTCTTCGTGGTCCCCACTACAAAAAAGATTTTTATAAAGAAGCAAAAATTTCGAGAAGAGCTCTCGTATGGGAAGGTTTCACTCCAAATTATCTTCGCGTCAGGGCTTCAGGAGAATCTGACTGGAGAGGGAAGATAAAACATATCCACCTAAAAGAGAATCATCATCATTATCTGCAAGGAAGCCTATATTAAAGAAGAAAGTAAAAGTTTTTGCTTTTTAAAGAGTAAGGCTATTTATACTCGGAAAAGTTCTTGATGGCTTTAACCAATCCGTGAGCATAATCATAAATATTCAAACGGCGTACTCTTTTTTATGGTTTGCTTGAATATAATCAATAATTTTTTTGGCTGCTGCCTTAGGATCACTGCTGTCCAAAACCAGGTGGAATTTGTTTTTGTCCGGCTGAGATTCGCTGTACATTTGATCATAGTAACGTTGGCAGAGCTCACTTACTAGTTTCGGGTAGCTTCTCTCCCGTAATAAGGAGAGGAAATACTGAGCCTGTTTTTTCCCCAAGTATTTGGTAAGGGAAAGGATTATTTCTTCCACTTCGTTTATCTCCTCTTCCGAAGAGGGGCTATATTCTGTTAAAATTCTTGTCACTCTTTTTTCTAAGGGTGCTTGTAAGAGAATATGTTTTCCTTCAGAAATGGCGTGGTATAGAAAATCAGGTTGATAGACTTGTCCAATTCTTTTACCCTCTCCTTCTATAATCAAATAATCTGCTTCTTTTATTTCGTCCAGGCAAGCCCAGAGAAGGGCATCAAAATCCTTCTGGTTCTGTTTTTCTTTTAAGCCCAGATGGCCGAAAAGAGAGCCACGGTGACATGCCAACTTTTCCAGGTCAAGCGTGAAACATCCCATTTCTTTTAGTATCTCCAATACTTCTGTTTTACCTACACCAGTTAACCCGTTAAGAACATAAAGGGTCTTATCCAGAAAATAAGAACTAAACTGGTCCAATATAAATCGGCGAAAAGCTTTATATCCCCCTTGCAAACAAAAAGTGGAGATACCCAGTTCTTCAAGTAGAGCATGTAGGGTGCTGCTACGCATACCTCCTCTCCAACAGTATAGTACGGGACTTCCCCTTTCTCCAAGAGCTTCTATCTTTTCCATAAGTTCGGGTAGTTTCGAAGAGGCAAAATAAATTCCTTTTTGGCGTGCCTGACGTTTATCTTTTTGGTACATCAGGCCGATAGCCTCCCTTTCTTCATTGTCAAATAGAGGCAAGTTTTCCGCCCCAGGGATGGATCCTTTTTCATATTCCGTGGGAGAACGGACATCAATAAAAATGGGGTTTGATAATTTCCAAGCTTCTTGAAATGATATCTTTTTTTTCATATTTGTCCTTCTTTCTTCTTAAGATTGATTTCAATATTATTATAACAAAAGCACACCCTTCTTAAAAGCAAGCCTTGGAAAATAAGGTTCTTTTGCTATTCGCTTGTTTTTTTGGCCCCAAAAGATTATAATAAATTTTGAACAACAGAGGCGAGCGGAATATTTTGCGGGAGAGTGTTAATAAATGGAAGAATGTATATTTTGTAAAATTGTAGAAGGTGAAATGGCTGCGGATATTGTTCACGAGGACGATAAAATTCTTGCTTTTAAGGATATTAACCCTGAAGCACCTGTACATATTTTGGTGATTCCTAGAGTGCATCTATCGGGACTTAAAGATATGAACAATGAACACCAAGAATTAATTGGACATATGTTTGGTGTGATCAAGGAGCTTGCCAGGGAGTATAATGTGGAGGAAAGCGGTTACCGGGTTGTGTTGAATTGTGGTCCCGATGCGGGTCAGATAATTTATCACCTTCATTTTCATATTATTGGTGGTAAGCCACTGGGTCCGGGATTGGCCAATAAAAAAGCATGAAAAAGTACGCCTAAGTAGGCATAGAAGTTTTATTGATGATTTCGGCCTGTGGACTCCGTGAATGGTGATCAGCATTCCAGTTGCATTGACAGCATTTTCAGGAAAAGGTATAATAGTCAGCAGTATCGTTTATGCCTTGCTTATAAAGGCGGAGGGGAGGGATATAGTTGGCCGAGATTAAAGTGGGCAAAAATGAAAGCCTCGACAGCGCATTAAAGCGTTTTAAAAAACAGTGCTCCAGGTCAGGTATCATTTCAGAAGTTCGCAGGAGAGAGCATTATGAAAAACCCAGTGTGCGTCGCAAAAAAAAGGCAGAAGCTGCACGCAAAAAGAAAAGGGTTACTCGATAGACGGAGGGTTAACTGTGGAACTCTGGGACCAGTTAATAGACGATCAAAAGAAGGCTATGAAAGCCAAGGAAAAACTTCGCTTGAATGTTATTCGTTCACTGAGAAGCGAACTAAAAAATGCTGAAATAGCCAACAAAGGTGTGCTTACCAAAGAAGAAGCGCTCTCTGTTCTACAACGAGAGATAAAAAGAAGAAAAGAAGCTCTGGCAGATTACGAAAAAGCAAATCGACCTACTTTACTCAAAGACCTGGAAGAAGAGATCGAGATACTTAGCTCCTACCTTCCCCCTCAGCTCTCCGAGGAAGAGATAAAAAAGATGGCCCGAGAGGCTATTGAGAAAACAGGGGTTTCCTCCAAAAAGGATATGGGCAAGGTGATGAGTGACTTGATGCCTAAAGTAAAGGGAAAGGCTGGCGGTTCCCTCGTAAAAAAATGTGTTGATGAACTTTTAGAGTGAGCCTGGTATTGCCAGGTTCGCTTACTTTGGAGGCTTGCTTTGCGCGGTAGGATAGTTTTTATATTGAGTTTGTTACTTCTACTCTTATTTATCGGAGCACCGGCTTATACAAGCCCTTCCTCTTATCAGGTTTTGGTTGTTCCGGTAAAGGGAGAAATAGAACCGGGATGGCTTCTTTTTCTGGAGCGCTCTTTACAAGAAGCAGAAGATGAAAATGTAGACGCTGTAGTGCTGGACATGGATACCCCAGGGGGTTATGTGGATACTGCCCTGGAAGCTCGTCAGCTGATTAACAACTTTCCAAAACCTATATATGTCTACGTTAACTCTAATGCCCTTTCGGCGGGAGCCTTTTTAGCTCTGGCTGCTGATGGTTATTACATGGTTCCGGGAGCCACTATCGGTGCGGCAGAGCCAAGAATTTTGGGACAACAGACATTGCCCGATGAAAAGTTTCTATCATTTTGGGAAGCAGAAATGCGTGGGGCTGCGGAAAACAACGAGAGAGATCCCCGTTTGGCATCTGCTATGGTGCGCCGCGAAATAGTTGTTGAGGGGGTGTTATCCGAAGGAGAACTACTTACTCTTACCGCCGGGGAAGCGGACGAGCTTGATTTTAGCGATGGAACTACGGATTCCCTGGAAGAACTTCTGAGTTCTGCTGGGCTGGAAGGTGCCGAAATTATCAGGACGGATCCTACAGCATGGGAAAGCCTGAGCGGTTGGTTAATAAATCCCACTGTGGCCACTATTATCCTTTCTATGGCCTTTCTCTTTTTAATTTTGGAAGTTCTCTCGGCTGGGTTCGGTGTCGCAGGTCTTTTAAGTATTCTTTGTTTTGGCCTTTACTTCGGGGGGCACTTTTTTACAGGCGTTAGCGGTTGGGTTACCATTTTCCTGTTTCTGTTTGGTGTTATACTGCTGTTGGTAGAAGCTTTTGCGCCTGGGTTTGGAGTTTTTGGGTTGGGAGGCCTGGTTGCTGTTTCAGCTTCCATAATTCTTTCTGCTGCCACAGCTGCTATGGGCCTGCGCATGCTATTGATATCTTTTCTGGTTTCCGGGCTGGCGGGTTACGCTGCTTTTAAATATTTCCAGCGTCGAGGAACCCTGCGTCGCTTTATCCTGTTTGATTCAGCTACCCGTGAGCTGGGGTACAGTTCCTTTAAAGATCTTTCTACATTGAAAGATAAGATTGGACGTACCGTTACCCCACTAAGACCTTCTGGTATCGTTGAGATTGAAGATTCCCGTTATGATACGGTTAGTGAAGGTTCGTTTATCGATGCAGACTCAGCAGTGAGGGTTGTCAAAGTAGAAGGTATGCGTGTAGTTGTAAGACCCTTGAGTGAAGAAAATAGAGAAGAAAACACAAGTGATAATTCTGCCCTTAAAAAGAAAGAAGAAACTTAAGCAGAAATATAAGATGAAAGATTGAACCGTTTTTCCACTTATTATTTATAGGATGGAGAAAAGTTTTAATTTAAGACTTTTTAGCTGCCTTTTTTGGCAGAAACCTAAGATCGAAAGGAGAATGACTATTGGAAGAATTTTTACCACTACTGGTTCTTTTGGTTCTAATTATCATCGCTTTTTCCGTTATTTTCAGCTTTATCCCTTTAAGGTTGTGGATCGCTGCTCTCGCTGCCGGGGTGCGTATCGGTATTATTACCCTTATTGGAATGAGATTGCGGCGGGTTGTGCCAGCTAAAGTTGTAGAGCCCCTTATTAAAGCTACCAAGGCTGGGTTGGAGCTCAGTGTTAACAAGCTGGAAGGTCACTACTTGGCAGGCGGAAATGTGGACAGAGTGGTTGATGCTCTTATCGCTGCCCAGAGGGCAAATATTGATCTGGGATTTGAGAGAGCCGCCGCGATTGATCTGGCGGGCAGGGATGTTCTTAAAGCCGTGCAAATGAGTGTTAACCCCAAGGTTATTGAAACCCCCGTGGTAGCTGCAGTGGCTGCTGACGGCATTGAGGTCAAGGCCAAGGCCAAGGTTACGGTCCGCGCCAATATAGAACGCCTGGTAGGTGGGGCCGGCGAGGAAACCATAATCGCACGTGTAGGTGAAGGTATTGTTACCACTATCGGTTCGTCTATTACTCATAAAGAGGTGCTGAAAGATCCAGATGCCATCTCACATACCGTGTTGAACAAAGGGCTGGATGCAGGTACAGCTTTTGAGATTCTTTCCATTGATATTGCAGACGTGGACGTAGGCAAAAACATCGGCGCCCAACTGCAGACTGATCAGGCAGAAGCTGATAAGCGTATTGCCCAGGCAAAAGCTGAAGAGAGAAGGGCTATGGCTGTGGCCAGGGAACAGGAGATGAAGGCTGCAGTGCAAGAGATGCAGGCCAAAGTTGTTGAAGCAGAAGCTGAAGTCCCCAAAGCAATGGCTCAGGCTTTGCGAGAGGGCAATCTGGGGGTTATGGATTACTATAATATGCAGAATATCAATTCCGATACCCAGATGCGGGAAAATATCTCCAAGATGGGTAAGTCAGAAACATCTCAAGACGAAAACAAGTAAGATGCAATAAAAACGTTACTACACAGTTTAAAAATATTTAGAAATAATGGAGGGGGAAAGGTGCTTTTACAGCTCCATTCCCCCTTTTTCCTTTATAGTATGCTATAGTTAAGCTGATAAGTCTTAGTAAAAGCGAGAGGATAGAAATATATGGAACTAATAATTATAATTTTATTAGCGGCAATCTTGATATTGTGGCGGTTATTCCAGTCCTCACAATCTTGTCCGGATTGTGGGAAACCCCTGCCTAAGTTCAAGGCTCCACGTAGCACCAGGGAAACTATGTGGGGCAGCATTGTTTGTGTTAGTTGTGGTTGTGAAGTCAATTGGCGGGGGAAAAAAATGTCCTTTCTTTCTTATTCCAAACAGAAGGAACCTCCGCATGGGGAGAAATGAGAAAAGACAGCAATATAAATGAATTTTTAAAAAGGTTTCTAAAGCCTTCTTAACTTGTTTATTTTGGTATTTTAGTTTACATGAAGCTACTATCTATGTTTGCTTAAAAGGTTAAGTGGTTTATAATACACTTTAAGACGTTTTTTATGTTATTTAGGCTTAGGAGGACAACATGGGTATTAGTAAGCAAAAAATAATTGAAATTTCTGTTAAGCTATTTAATGAAAAGAGTTACTCTGCTACAAGTGTTCAGGACATTGTAAATGCGTTAGGCGTTACTAAAGCAGCTTTGTATTACTATATTTATAGTAAAGAGGATATCCTTTTCGAGATATTCGATCAGACAATGGCAACTGCAGAAAAAAGATTAAGTAATCTTATGAAAGAAGATATGTCTGTGGAGGAACGCATTAGAAAGATTGTTTATAATCACATAACAGCTGTATTTGATGAAGCACCCAAAATATCAATATTTTTTACTGAAAAAGCACATTTAACACCGGATAACCTAAAAGCTATTAATGCCCGACGGAGAAAATATGAAGAAAAGATTGCCGAGGTCTTTAAAGACGGTGTAGAAAAGGGTGTTTTAAAAAAAGATATTGATATTCTTTCTACGGTTTATGCGTTGTTGGGGATGTGTAACTGGCTTTATCATTGGTATAACCCGAAAGGACGCTTAAAGCCTGATGATCTTGCAAAACGTTATGCTGATATCATGCTACTTGGGATTTTGAATGATAAAATATAGTAAGTTTAAATTAGTATCTAAAATATCGCGTCACTGAAAATTAAAAAATTGGTGACTGGACAAAGTAAGTGCAACTTTGGCAGAGAAAATGCAATGAAGTTGCGGTTAGTTATATCAAAAAGGCATTCATTTAAAGAGAGATAGCGTAAAATCGTCATAAGAACATGTCAACCAAGGGG
>CAZMLU010000053.1:0-10494 GCA_964567295.1 uncultured Desulfovibrionaceae bacterium | reverse complement strand
AAAAGATCCATCTGAGTCACACTCTTATTCTTTTCATGGTTTTTCTCTTTTGGCAGATAAAGGGGTATTTTGTCGTGTTGTAAGAAGTGGTCTGGTTAAGAGTGGTGATATGGTAGTAGTAAGCAACTAGATTCGAAAGGAGATCTGTCTAAGTGAATTCTAAAACTTCTCAAAATCAAGAAAACAAAAGCCCGGAAAAAATAATCCGCCCTGATGTTAAACATGTCATTGCCGTAATGAGCGGGAAAGGAGGGGTCGGAAAATCCTCGATAACTGCCCTGCTAGCGGCGGGTGCCAGCAAACACGGGTATAAAGTGGGTATCTTGGATGCTGATATTACCGGCCCGAGTATCCCGAAGATGTTTGGGCTGAAGGCTTCTGACGCACAGAAAGGTCTTTCTCCTGCTAAGAGTACCCTTGGTATAAAGATCATGTCATTGAATTTGTTGTTATTAAATGAAGATGACCCTGTTATCTGGCGCGGGCCGTTGATCGGTAATACAGTAAGCCAATTTTGGAGAGAAGTGGAGTGGGGGGACTTGGATTATCTTTTTATTGACCTACCACCAGGCACGTCAGATGTGCCGCTCACCGTTATGCAGTCCATTTCATTAGATGGGTTGGTTATTGTCAGTTCACCCCAGGATCTGGCGGTAATGGTCGTCAAAAAGGCCATGAAGATGGCAGGTGCCATGGATATTCCAATCTTGGGCTTGGTGGAAAATATGAGCTATCAGTATTGCCCCCATTGTCAAACAAAAATAGAAATATTTGGTAAGAGCAAAGGAGAGGAAGTGGCAAGCTTAACTGGCATCCCATTCTTAGCCAGTCTTCCTCTTGATCAAAGTCTGGCAAAATGCTGTGATAGTGGCGCTGTAGAGGAATATAGCAGCAATTTATTCGAGAAATTACTGGAATCACAGCAAATGAAAACACAAACAGGAGGAATTTGAGAATGATTATAGCTATTAGTGCTAACGGTAAAGGAGAGAACTCCTCACTTGAACGGCGTTTCGGAAGGTGCCCATTTTATGCTTTTTTCGATACGGAAAAAGAAACATGGAGTTTTTTGCCTAACCCGGGCTCCATGGAGGGCAGTGGTGCGGGAGTTAAGGCAGCACAGTTTTTGCTCGAACAAAACCCCGATGTGCTTCTTACAGGGGATGTGGGGCCCAATGCCTCAAGTATTTTAAAATCAGCTGAGATGGAGGTCTATTCAATTTCAGAAATGCTTCTAACTGAAGCCCTGGAACAGTACCGTCATGGGAACTGCAGCCCGGTGGTCGAGGCAACCGTGAGCTCCCATGCCGGATTGGACTCCTCCTCTGAGAGCAGGGGGACCGAACACCTTTCGCAGGATCTTAAAGTTGCTGTCGCTACTGAGGGAACAGAAGTAGCACAGCATTTTGGACGCTGCTCTGCCTATACCCTGGTAGATATTGAAGGCGGTGCAGCGACCAATAAAACTACTGTCCTTAATCCAGGCCATCAGCCCGGTTTTTTGCCTCGTTTTCTGGCGGAAAAAGGTGTAAATTGTGTTATCGCCGGCGGAATGGGGCCAAGGGCTCAGAATCTCTTTGCTGAACAGGAGATCAAAACAATTATCGGTGTTACGGGACCGGTAGAAGAAGCTATCAACAGCTATATTTATGGCAGCCTGGCAGGAGGGGAAAGCCTTTGTGAACACGGTCAGCATGGTGAGCATCATGATTGCCACGAAGAGTAAAATATGAACTGAAGGGAGGGAATAACGATGCCAAGAGGTAGATATTGGTACGGCCCCGGATTTTGGAAAAGAAGCACAGGTTGGCTTCCAGGAAGCGGTGGCTTTAGAGGCGGTGCTTATCCAAATAGTGCTGCTGCAGGTTTTTACCCTGGCTGGTTTGGGCCATGCCACCGGTATGGTGCGGGCTATTTTCCTTATCCGCCCTGGATGGTTGTTCCGGAGCCTGAACCTGAAGAAGAGGCTGACTATCTAAAGCAGCAAGCAGAAGCCGTAAGATCAGAGCTTGAGGAAATTGAAAAAAGGCTGGCTGATTTAGAAAATGAGCAGAAGAGCCAGTAAGGCCAGGACCCGGGAGTAAAGTGCCTACATCCTCCCGGGTTGCTACATAATTTTTGATGTACCAGTTTACACTTTGCAGCATTATGATAAGCACTATAAATTGGAGAGATATAAATGATTATTTCGATAGCCAGTGGAAAGGGAGGAACAGGGAAAACCACCGTTGCTGTTAACCTTGCTCTGACGCAAAGCCAGGAAGAGCTTCAGTTTTTGGACTGCGATGTGGAGGAACCTAACGCGCACATTTTTCTAAAACCTGATTTAAATGCTACCGAAACGGTCAATATTTTAGTTCCTGAGATAAATGAAGAAAAATGCAGCAAATGTGGACGTTGTGCAGAAATATGTGCCTTCAATGCCCTGGCAGTTCTTGGAGAAAGAGTGCTGGTTTTTCCCGAGCTTTGCCATGGCTGTGGTGGCTGCAGCTATTTTTGTTTAAAAGGAGCTATTACTGAAGTGCCTCGAGGTATTGGCCTGATAGAGGAGGGAAAAGCATACGGGTTTGATTTTTTGCAAGGGAGCTTAAATCCTGGAGAGGCCATGTCCCCTCCAGTCATCAATGCCCTAAAAAAGAAAATTGATCCTTCAAAATGTGTTCTTGTTGATGCCCCGCCTGGTACTTCCTGCCCAGTAGTTGAAACAATACGGGAAAGTGATTTTTGCCTTCTGGTAACCGAACCTACTCCCTTTGGTCTCCACGATCTGGAACTGGCCGTGGAGATGTTAAAAAAGCTGCATGTTCCGGCAGGTGTGCTTATTAATCAGGCAGATGTGGGCAATAAAGATGTCGAGCGATACTGCCGGGAAGAAGGACTGCCGGTGCTCATGCAGATTCCCTGGGACAGGGAGTTGGCTTCTCTTTATGCCAGGGGTGAACCAATAGCGATGCATTCCTCATTCTGGGAAAAACGGTTCAGAGAACTATGGGAGCAAATCCTGCTGCAGCTGAAAATTTATAAATGATAAACAGGGTGAAAGGGAAATTAATATGAATGAAATATCAGTTATAAGTGGCAAAGGTGGTACCGGAAAAACTTCTCTTACGGGTTGTTTTGCTGCTCTTTCTACGGATAGCGTTTTTGCCGATTGTGATGTTGATGCTGCTAACCTGAGTTTAATAATGCAACCCGCCCTTTTGGAGTGGCATAATTTCCGGGCATCGAAAAAAGCTTTTATTAATCATGATAAGTGTACTGGTTGTAATTTGTGCCGTGAACTCTGCCGTTTTGATGCAATTTCAAATGCTTTCGAAGTTGATCCCCTCTCCTGCGAAGGATGCGGTGTCTGCTACCATTCCTGTCCCGAAGAAGCCATAGTATATGAAGAGGTGATTTCCGGCCAGTGGTTTATTTCCCAAACTTCCCACGGCACCCTGGTGCATGCACGCCTGGGGATAGCGGAGGAGAATTCCGGCAAGTTGGTTGCCCTGGTCCGAAATAATGCCAGGGAGATTGCTAATGAAGAAAGCAAACAGCGAATAATTATCGATGGCCCGCCGGGTATCGGCTGTCCTGTCATAGCATCACTGGCGGGCGTGAGTGTCGCACTGGTTGTGACCGAACCTACTTTATCGGGAGTTCATGATATGGAGAGGGTGCTGTCAGTTTGCAGGCATTTTCAAGTTCCTGCACTGGTCTGTATTAATCGCTATGATGTGGATGAAGAGAATACATGCAAGATTGAAGAGTACTGCAATTCCTGTAAAGTGCCCGTAGCGGGCAAGGTGCCTTTGGATAGGAAGGTTACGGAAGCGATGCTCCAAGGTGTATCGGTTGTGGAATACGGGGATAGCCCGGCGGTAAAGAGTATTAACGAAACTTGGGAGCAGGTCAAAAAATATTTTTGAGGTCTGACACTCTTAATGCAAATATTTTCTTTGTGTTCCGGCAGGGGGGAAGGGATATTTTTGGCATCGTTATACTCAACTAAATATAACGCATTAATGGTATTTAATTGTCAGCGCTCCATGAAAGTTTTCACATCCTGAGATGAAAATAAGTGCAATACAAAGTTTTCTTCATTTTCGCAGCAATTGATATTTCAGGTATCATAAGTAAACAGGAGGTTATTAGCTGTGAGCTCTACAAAAACAGATATTTATGAGGATTTACGGTCAAAATGGAAGAATGTCCTTATCGATAACAATTTACTGGAGGAGCAGGTAAAAATAACGGCTCGCTCACTTTCTCCTGAACAAGCTCTGGGCAACCCAAAGGACAAAGACTATGCTTTATTGAAAGGTAAAGAATCTTTGACAGAAGCTGTCTTTAAGGGAGCAGCAGGACAGGCATATAGCAGCAGCGAAAGCAGTTTTTGTGGGAGTTTGTCCCAGGTACTGGAGATGCCCTTACGTAACAGCAAAGAGATAACCATCTTTATAGCTGCTTTGAATGCTACTATGCGGTACCTGAGATTGATCCCGGCCAGTGAGCATTGTAAAAACGAGCAGCCCCAGTTATGTGCTCGTGAATTAACAGCATATCTCAAAAATTATTGTCACCAGGTTAATCCCAAGATCAACCTGGTGGGTTTTCAACCTCGAATGGCGGAAGCCCTGGAAGCAAATTTTCCGCTGCGCATTAACGATCTTGATAGGGAAAACCGGGGCAAGAAAGTCGGGAAGGTTTTTGTGGAAGGGGAAGATTCTACTTCTGAAAACCTGGAGTGGTGTGACCTGGCTTTGGTCACCGGCACTGTCCTTACCAACAGAACAATACCCATTTTTATGGATAATAAGAAAATAATATATTACGGGACTACGATTTCAGGCACATCCCGACTGCTGAAACTGTCCTGGTTCTGTCCTTTGAGCACTTAGTTAATGGAGGGAGGGAAGTGCCGTGGTTTTTATCAAAAAAAATAAATTATTTATACTTTTGTTGTTGTTATTGAGCAGTTTTCTTGTTTTTTCCGGCTGCCAAGAGAAACAGGGGGAAATTGGACTGGCCCTGGAGCAGAACAGCCATGCTGCAGCTGCTTTTATTGCGTTAGAAAAGAACTGGTTCGCAGAAGAAGGAATTAATGTTGGCACATATGAAACCTATGATACGGGTTTGGCGCTGGCTGCAGCAATGGCCCGGGGACAGGTTCAGGCTGCTTACATCTGCCTGACTCCGGCTATTTTAGCTTATGCTAATGGCGATGTTGATCTAAAAATTATTGCTGGTACTCATAAATTCGGATATGGTATGTTGGTTAATCCAGCAGAAATCACGTCTTTAAAGGATTTAGAGAAAAAAGATATACGTATAGGCTGTCCCCGGGAAGGAAGTGCTGCAGATGTTGCTCTTCACCTCTTTATGCAAAAACACGAGCTTGATAAAGAAAGAATCCTGCAAAAAATATCGCGGTTATCTCCTCAAAAACAGATACCTTTGTTTATCAAAGGGGATCTAGACGTAGTAATGCTGCCCGAGCATTATGCTTCATTTGCCGAAGCTTGTGGCTTTAAAATGTTTGTTTCTGGAGCAGAAATATGGCCTGAAATGCAGGGCAGCGTCCTTGTGGTTTCAGATGAGTTAATTAAAGAAAACCCAGAATTGGTAGAAAAAATGGTAAAGGTTAACACACGGGCAACTTCCTGGGTTAACGATAATCCACAAGAATCAGCCGAGATCATGTTCAATTACCTTAACATAACAACGGGGGTAATTGAACAAGCAGGTGACGTTTTACTCCAGGATGATTATAAATTAACGCTTGCTATTTTGGAAAAAGCTTTGAACAATCATCAGTATTGTGTAAAGCTGCATCACGAAGAAATACAGGAAGCTATTGATTACCTGGCAACCCTGGACTATATTCAAAGCTCCTTTCCTGCAGGAGAAATTCTTTATAAAAATTTTTAAACAGGTGCTTTCGTGGCTAAAATAATTTTATCTTACATAAATGTGCTCAAACCTGTAATTATCCTGTTTATTGGTTGGGAGATTAGCTCGCGATACTTTTTTCCAGAGCAAAGCTTATTTCCCCCTGCTTCACAGGTATTTAAGACCTTCTATTTATTAGCAAGGGAAGGTTTTCTGTTTGACCATATAAAGGCTAGTTTTTTAAGGGTGGCAGCCGGATTTTTTTTGGGAGCTTGTACCGGTCTAGTGCTAGGAATCGCTATGGGTTGGAACGAGGCCATTAGAAATAATATCAGTCCTATTATTAGCATACTTTATCCCATCCCTGCTATCGGATGGCTGCCGCTTTTTATTCTATGGATAGGTATTAATGAATTGCTGCCGGTGATGATTGTCTTTATTTGTGCTTTTTTCCCCATGCTTTACAACACCATGACAGGTGTGAAGAGTGTTGATCAAAATTTGGTCAAAGCATCTAAGATGCTGGGGGCTTCAGAGTGGCAGGTTCTAACCACAATAGTGCTTCCGCTGGCATTGCCCAACATTTTTACGGGCTTAAAACTGGAAGCCGGCATGGCCTGGCGGGTAATTATCGCTGCAGAAATGATAGCAATATCCACTGGTTTAGGATCATTATTAATGAAAGGTGAAAGCTTGTTGAGAGTTGACATTATTATTGTCTGCTTACTAATTTTATCTTTGTTGTGTTTCTGTTCAGAAAAAATATTTCTATTGCTAGAAAATAAGTTAACTTCTAAATGGAGGGACCTGGATGCCTGAAATAAAAGTATGCGGCGCTAAACCAAGATTTGTGGAACGTTTTTATACTTTAAAAGTTGACAGTGGTGAACTGCTGGTTATTTATGGCCCTACCGGGTCAGGCAAGACGACTTTGCTTAATATCGTTGCAGGGTTGATTGCTTATGAAGGGAATGTTTTTTTTAACGATATACCTGTGGACTGCGTTCCACCTCAAAAAAGAAATATCGGTTACCTGTTCCAGGGTCTTCACCTGTTCCCGCATTTATCTGTTTTCAATAATATTGCGTACGGCTTGAAAATAAAAAAAATCCCTTCAAAGAAAATAAAAGGACAGGTAAATGAGTTGATGGAGCTTTTGGAAATCAGCCACCTGGAAAATCGTTACCTGCAAAATCTAAGCGGTGGAGAAAAGCAGAGGGTGGCATTAGCAAGAACAATTGCTCCACGTCCAGATGTTTTGTTAATGGACGAACCATTAAGCAGCCTGGATGAAAATATTGCTATTCGCCTCAGACGTCAATTAAAGAGCTTGCAAAGGGAGCTAGCACTGACGACCATATATGTAACACATGATTCAAAGGAAAGTAGTGAAATGGCAGACAACATTTACTATGTTTAATTTCAACCCGAGTACTATTTTAAATGTAATTATGACTTTGCTTTTAAGCCTTGGTAACACCATAAGAACTATACCGTATGACAGAGAAAGATTCTCATTATCATTATAAACGGCAGCTTATTCACTCTAAGCACTTTTTGCATATATATACAGCCTGTAATTGAAATTGACATATGCCCAATGTATTGTTTAATATTAATATGAGCATAAGTCCATAATATTAATGCAGAGTACTTTGAAAACAAGATTAGGAAAGGGGGTGAGTTTCATGTCCGGTTTTGATGGAACAGGCCCTGTTGGAGTAGGTCCCATGACAGGAAGAAGCGGTGGTTACTGTGTTTTGCCCGTTCGAAACGATGCTGCTAAGTTTCCGGTATACGGGCCACAAGCTAACTGTTTTTCCCTCCGCCCTCGTTTTGGCAGGGGTTTGAGAAGGGGTGGAGGTGGTCGAGGACGTCGTTTTTGGTGGTAATAAAGCAAGTGTATATAATGCTGATAAGATTGGAGGTATAAAAGGATGCCTGGTGGAGATGGTACTGGTCCCTTAGGGTCCGGCCCTGGGGAAGGAAGGTTTGTAGGTTACTGTGCAGGGTATCCAATGCCAGGTTTCGCCAACCCTCTGCAGGGGCGCAGGCGCTGGTGGAAGTATGGATACCGCAAGCCCTTGTTTTATGGCAGCAGTGCTACTGAAGAAAAAAGATTGCTCGAAGAAAAGGCAACATTTTTAAGAGAGCAGCTAAAAATGTTGGAAAATAATTTAGAAGAGACAGCTAAATGTTATGAAGATTAGTCCTGCTGTAACTTGGGAAATTAAAATGAATGTTATCCAGGTGGCGGTTCAAGTATAGTCAAAGGCAAAGATGACGGAACCGTCACCTGTGCCTTTGACTATATTCCTGTAGGGAAGCAGTACTTTCACATAAATGCCGTAGGTGATGTGGAGCCCTGTGCCTTTGTGCACTTTGCTGTAGATAGCATCAAAGGAAAAAGCCTGAAAGAGGTTTTACAGAATCCTCTCTTTAAAGCTTATCAGAAAGAACAGCCCTTTAACGAGAACCACCTGGCTCACTGTCCTATCATAGATGCACCCGAATCTTTGAGAAGGATGGTCAAAGCTTGCGGAGCTTATCCGACCCATCCGGGGGCAGAACAAATTTTATAAGGTGATATTGCTGAGCACCTTGATAATCTTTCATGTCGCTGGAAAACACTGGCCGATGAATTTAAGAACGGCAATGTTAGTGTAGAAAAAAAATGGAAGGCGATATCCTATCGTTAGCCATATAATATGGAGAGGAGAAATACTTCTATGAAAATTTTAGTTTGCACAGATGGTTCTGAAAATAGTAATAGAGTGATAGAAGAAGCAGCCAAACTTGCTGAGGCTATGAAAGAAGTTGCTGATATTACACTGCTTCATACGTATAAGAGGAAATATGCTAAATCATCGTGGTATTTATCTGATGGTGAATTAGCCGTAACTGAAACGGAAATGCGTAAACATTTGGAAAACCTGGAGGAGAAGGAGAATAAAGAAAGAAAAAGGGTTTTGGAGGCCGCTGCAGAGGTTTTTGAGAGAAAAAAAATTGAGGTAAGTACAATGTTAAAAGAAGGGCACCCTGCAAAAACTATATGTGAGGCGGCTGCAGAAGGAAATTATGATTTGGTTATAATTGGCAGTAGAGGCAGAGGAGATGGTTGGGGTATAATGCTGGGAAGTGTTAGCAATGCAGTCGTGCAGAATTGTGAAAAAAAAGTATTGGTCGTTAAATAATTTTCAGCCAGGAAAGCAATAATAAGCTTTTTAGGGAATGAGTACGGCAAATCATGTCGGAATACGGTTTACCTTAAGTTTAATCAGTAGGATTATCTTTTGCTACTAGTATACTTATGATAAGTGCCATGATGAATAAGCCGATAAAAATAATATTCCAATCCATCTTTGCGTCACCTCTCTGGTGTTAAGTATAGTTATTTACTAAAAAGTTTATGTGGAGATGAATGGTTAACTAAGCAGTTGCTACCACCTATTTGAATCTTTTAGCAAAAGATTTTTCATTATTCAACTTTCTCCATGTTTATCTTATCATAATTTTCTATTCATGTAAAATTTAGAAGCTCTCTATCGTTTTTTCATTTGAGAGAGTGTCTTAAATGTATTTCAACAAAAAAAGCTATTTTACCGCTCTTCTGCATTATAAACGTATTATAGGTGAACAACCTTTTAGCTCATAAAAGCCTTAAGTTCCGAAATAACCTGTGGAATTTTGGAAGCGGCATACTCTATTTCTTCCGTGGTATTCATACAGGAAAAACTCATTCTAATAGCTCCATCCAGGGCGGCCTTTTCTGCGCCGATCGCTTCCAGAACATGGCTGGGCTTATTTTTTCTGGAATGGCAGGCAGAGCCGGTAGAAACAAAAATATTATGTTCTTCCAGGGCGTGCAGGATAATTTCTCCTTTAAGCCCCGGGAAAGAAATATTGAGTATATTAGGAGCACCTTCGCCTTTACGGGGGCCGTTGATCCGTGCCCAGGGATGTGCCGTTTCAATAGACGAGAGCATTTTTTCCTTGAAAATTTTTAACTGGGCGGTTTTTTCTTTCCTGTTCTCACTGTTTAGACGGGCAGCCAAAGCCATGGCGGAGATGCCGGGTGTATTTTCTGTGCCTGCCCGTAATCCCTTTTCTTGCTCGCCTCCTGCTAACAATGGCTCCGCTAGTATTCCTTCACGGATATAAAGGGCGCCGGTACCTTTGGGTCCGTGAAATTTATGGGCACTTATGCTGAGAATATCTATCCCCTGTTCTCGTGGGGATAGAGGGAGTCTTGTAAATGACTGCACCGCATCCACATGCACTATAGTTTGTGGATTTTTTCGCTTAATAGAGGCCGTAATATCTGTGATGGGTTGGATGGTGCCGATTTCATTATTAACGTGCATAATGCTCACCAGTATTGTTTTTGGGGTTACTGTCTCGGCGAGTTGTAAAGGATCAAGAAACCCGTTACGGTCAGGTTCCAGGTATGCAACTTGAAAACCTTCCAATTCCAGTTTTTTTATTGGCTCCAGGACAGAGGAATGTTCTGTTTTGGAAGTTACCAGGTGCTTGCCGCGCCTGTAATTGCGGCGGGCTATCCCCGATAGAGCCATATTGTTGGATTCTGTCCCTCCGGAAGTAAAATATATTTCCCCACTT
>CAZMLU010000052.1:0-10705 GCA_964567295.1 uncultured Desulfovibrionaceae bacterium | reverse complement strand
ATTGGTCTAAAGGGACCAAAATAATATCTAATAATGAAGGAAAAATAAATAAACTCTATATCGAGGCATTTTTTGAGGAAATCTTATAGAGGCTTTTACTTACTAACATAATTCAAAGGATTATATGTTTGTCCCCAGATCCCTCCTTTTCGTATTTCAAAATGTAAGTGAGGTCCGGTAGCATTACCTGACATACCAATCTTACCAATTCCTTCACCCTGGTTTACCGTATCACCAACACTTACCATATTAGATGAATTGTGAGCATAAGATGTATAGTATTCTCCATGCTCTATCACGATTAAACGTCCATATGCGCTATACCAACCCGAAAAAATAACTACGCCGGAATCAGAGGCAAGAATTGGTGTTCCGGTAGAAGCACGAATATCAAGGCCAGAGTGGAACCTCCCGTTGCGCATACCATAATTAGATGAAATCTCGCCACCTTGTACAGGCCAAATAAAGGATCCAGTTACTTCGGGGTTATCTTCTTTTTCAGCTGCTTCTTTGTCTATTGCCAGATAGCCAGGCTCTCTTTCATTGCAAGTATTAATTGTCACTACTCGGTGTTCACCATCCCAACTCACATTATATCCAAGACGTTCAGCAGCCAACCGAAGAGGCACAAACGCAGTTCCTTCAATAATTTGCACCGGATCCTCTAAAGCCACCTCTTCTCCGTTTACCTGAGGCAAATCATATTTGTCCGAAACGGAAAGCTCCACTTCTTCCCCGTACGCTAAAAATGCTTTTCCATCATTAAAATGTTCCAATTTTGCTCCTATCACCTCGCAAAATTTGTCTGCAGGGATAAACATTTTGCCCTCCATAATAAAAGGAGAAGGTGCAAAAGCATGTTGTTGTTCATCAATCAATATAGTCACATCTTCAGCAAATGCGACAGTTGGAAAAACTAAGATAGTTAACGCAAACAGCAAGAGCCAAAAACTTATCAAATTTCTCATTTTATTCCCTCCGCAAAACGAATTAATTATTTCCTACAATTAATATTCAACAGTTAGTATCGGCGATTTGTTAAGATTTTTTAATATCCTTAGCCACTTGTTAACAATTCGCCTTGCGGAAGAATAATCCTGCCTGGTTTTAAAAAAATATTAAGAAATAATATATTGGTAAGCCATTTCCGTATAAATTGCTGCTTTCTAAATAAAGTAACCAATTAAAAAGCCTAACAGGATCCCTGCTAATACTTGTAAGGGAGTGTGGCCCAGCAATTCTTTTAATCGTTCTTCAGTAAATTGGCTTTGCTGACGGAATGCTTCAACTATTTTATTTAATATTTCGGCCTGCCTTCCCGTTTCTCGACGAATATTGGCCGCGTCATACAAAACAATGACTGTAAAAGTGAACGCAACAGCTACTACAGGTTCGTTAAACCCAAAATCTCTCCACAGCACTGTGGTTAACGCCACAGAACCCGCAGCATGTGAGCTGGGCATACCTCCTGCCCCCCAAAACCGTTTCCAGTCTATACCTCTATTCCTCCAGGACTCAATAACTAATTTTAGGACTTGAGCAGTTAGCCAAGCAACAATAGGTGTTAAAAGGTACATACTTTTTCCTTTCCGTTCACTGATTCCTACCAGTTTAATTAAACTTTCCTAAAAATATCTCTCTACTTTACCGCTAAATCAATCACGTTTTTTTACATTAAGTGCCGCCAAAAACGCTTCCTGAGGAATGTCCACATTACCTACCTGCTTTAAACGTTTTTTCCCCTGCTTTTGTTTCTCCAACAGCTTTCTTTTCCGGGTTATATCTCCCCCATAACATTTATCAGTAACACTTTTTCGTAAAGCCTTGATCGTTTCCCGGGATATTACTTTATTACCGATGGCGGCCTGGATGGGAACATCAAAATGCTTGCGGGGTATTACTTCCTTTAATTTTTCAATCATTTCCCTTCCTCTCTGGTAAGCACGATCCTGATGAGCAATAAAGGAAAGGGCATCCACTTTTTCGCGGTTAATTAAAATATCCACCAGTACCAGAGGAGTAGGGTAGTGTCCAGAAAACTCATAATCCAAGGTGGCATAACCTCTACTCCTGGTCTTTAATAAATCAAAAAAATCAAAAATAATTTCCGCCAGGGGCAAATTATAAGTAAAAACAACCCTTCCTGAATCCAAATACTCCATATTTACAAGCTTTCCTCTTTTTTCCTCACATAATTCCATTACTCCCCCGATATAATCACCCGAAACCAGTATACTGGCACGGACGAAAGGTTCTTCTACTTTTTCTATCTCACCCATTTCAGGGAAATTAACCGGATTGTCAATAAACTTAACTCTTCCTTGTTTTGAAGTAACCTGGTAAGCCACATTAGGTGCGGTTACCAAAAGTTCCAGGTTATACTCCCGCTCCAAGCGTTCTTGAACTATTTCCATATGCAAAAGCCCCAAAAACCCGCAGCGAAAACCAAAGCCCAAGGCAGAAGAATTTTCAGGCTCATAAGTTAAAGCTGCGTCATTTAACTTTAATTTTTCCAAAGAATCCCGTAAATCCTCAAAACGGGCATTCTCCAAAGGAAAAAGACCACAATAAACCATGGGATTGACCGGCCGATATCCAGGTAATGCTTTTGAGGCCGGATTTTTGAAAGAGGTAATGGTGTCACCTACCTGTGCCTCGTTAACTCCCTTAATACCGGCGATGACATATCCAACCTCACCAGAAGATAATGTATCCACAGAAACCATAGCGGGGCGAAAAATTCCTATTTCATTAACTTCGTAGCTATGCCCGGCATTCATAAAAAGTATTTTCTCTCCTTTTTTAAGTCTGCCCTGCATAACTCTTACATAAGCAATAACTCCTCGGTAAGAATCGTAATGAGAATCAAAAACCAAGGCTTTTAACGGATGGCTACTGTCAAGATGTTGAGGAGGGGGCACCCTCTTAACTATTGCCTCTAAAAGTTCCTTTATCCCAGTTCCATGTTTGGCAGAAGTCAACAAAACTTCAGAAGCATCCAAACCAAGCACTTCTTCAAATTCTAACTTTACTTTCTCAGGATCGGCATTAGGGAGATCTGTCTTATTTATAACCGGAATGATCTCTAACTTGTGATCCAAGGCCAGATATGTATTTGCCAGGGTCTGAGCTTCAATTCCTTGTACTGCATCTACTATAAGCAATGCCCCCTCACAAGCTGCAAGGCTGCGGGATACTTCGTAATTGAAATCTACATGTCCCGGGGTATCAATAAGGTTAAGTGTATAACTTGAGGCATCTTCAGAGGTGTAAAGCAAGCGCACCGCTTGAAGTTTAACCGTTATGCCACGTTCCCTTTCCAGATCCAACCTATCTAAAACCTGTTCCCTCATTTCTCTGGGGTCAATAGTTTCTGTCATTTCCAAAAAACGGTCTGCAAGAGTTGATTTGCCATGATCGATATGAGCTATAATACAAAAGTTTCTGATGTTTTTTATCTTTTCTTCATTATTTTTAAGTGGTTTATTCATATAGTTTTTTTTCTCTTTTCCTCTCTTGTTTATTAACAATATATTTATTATAGCATTAGAATAAAAAGAAATAAACTGGAACAGCGAATATAGCGATGCAATCTTTGCTTGATAAAAAAACACCACACATTAATTGTGCGGTGCTTTTAGTCATTTATATGAGCAAACCTGTAAGCCGAGTTCTGTTCTCCTTTGCAAAAGGAGTGGCAGCCATCTATCTTGGATGCCAGTCGCCTGGCACCTCCAGCGACTTATACCCGAGGGAATCAGCGGGCAACGTCATCTCCCTCCTATTCAGTCTTGCTCCGGGTGGGGTTTACCTAGCCGGCCGGTCACCCGGCTGCTGGTGCGCTCTTACCGCACCGTTGCACCCTTACTTTTTGTTGGCATACTACCGACAAAAAGCGGTTTATTTCTGTGGCACTGTCCTTAAGGTTGCCCCTACTGGGCGTTACCCAGCACCCTGCCCTACGGAGCTCGGACTTTCCTCGAAGATCAATAGATCCCCGCGACTGCCCGGTTTACTCATAAAACTTTAAATAACTACCTTTTTAACAGCTACTACAACTAGCCCCGGCCAGAGGAAATGATTTTTCTTCAAATTCATTAGGAAGGTTAACCATCTCCAAGTCTACGGCATTTTCTTCTTCAAAATTACATTTCTTTATCATTCTGTACCATTCTTCATCTCTTTCAAAAAAATCAAAGCCGAATTGCCGGTACAGAGCCTGTGCCTTGTAATTGAACCTTCCTACCTCCAGACCGATTATCTCCCTCCCGTGTTGGAGAATACTACTGATGGACAAATCTAAAAGTTTCTTTCCCAAACCAAGCCCTTGGGCACGGGGAGATACAACTAATTCCAGTACTTCACCTGCTTTTTTCTCTTCCATTTCCCAAAATGGATTGGTTACAGTAAAACCCAGAACTTCATTCGAGCTACTGGCAACAAGGAATCCTTCCTCTGAGGGAGTTCTCTCATTTAACAACTGAAAATAATCTACAATTTTCCCATGCGAGGTAAAAGCGTACTGAGGATATTCTGCATAAGCTTCCTGGTAAACATCGACAAGTTCATCTCTTAATGCTTCAGGACTGCACCTACTGATCTTTAAGCTCAGAGGGTCCGAAGCATCATCGTCCGCACTCATTAAAAAATTCCTCCATTGTTTTAGATATTTTGGTTTACTAAAAAAAGTCTTTAAATAAAATGTGTTCAATGTTCATTTTTTAGAATACGAATGCTATCGAAAAGTATAATCAAATAATATTCTTAAACGGCTAATTATTTCACCCCCGGTTAATAAGTATCGCTTTTACAGATTCCTTCATATATTATTATAAAACTTATAAGGCAAAAAATCAAGCCCCTTGCTTTATTGAGCCATTTTTACTACTGTAAACTTACAGGGAATTTTTAATCCCTTCCATTTTTTTTTCAAAAAATCGAGGGCGTCATCAAGAGTTCCTACTGGAATAACAACAATGTCACGCGCTTCTTCTAAGGCCTCTTGATAATTATTTTCAGGGACCAGGAAATATTCTATTCCCGCATTTTCTGCGGCCACTACCTTTTGCTTAACACCACCTATACTACCTATTTTTTCATCAAGTGAAATGGTTCCTGTACCTGCAATATTGCGCCCTGCTACCAGATCTTCCGGCATCAACCTATCCAAGATTTCCAGCACAAACATCAGCCCCGCAGAAGGACCTATAACAGGACCGGCTTCAATATTTATATCTACAGGCAGGACAGGGGTCCAGTTCAGAGTAGTAACATAAACTTCAATCGCTGCTTTACCGGGCTGTTGAGAGTGGCCTGTTGTTTGAACCTCAAGGTTATGTTGTTCGCCGTTTCTCTCTACAGTGAGACCCACCTCTTCTTCAATCTCCCACTCCTGAATAATGCTAACCACTTCTTCAGCCAAATATACTTCTTTGCCGTCAACTTTTTTTATTAAATCGCCTTTCTCCAAAATTCCTTCTGCCGGGCTGCCAGGAAGGAAATCGACCACTTCGACGCCATCGCTGATGATTTCCACCTCATAACTTACCTTACGAAGAGCAATAACCGCTGCCAAACTCTGGCTCTCCGCCATCCATTCACGGGAGAGTTCGTAATATTCTTCCTGGGTCATATCTTCTGGAATAACCTGGGAAATAGGGCGCAAATCTGCTATTGGGTGAACTGCACCATACAAAAAACTCCAAAAATTTGCCTGCTGCTGAGATACTGTAACCATAGCCATAACCCCGTTTTCTTTGCGTTTTTCATCTTCAACAGTTATAATACCACCCAGTTCTTCTACAGTACCAGGGGTTACCAGGTAAAAACCAGGGCTTATAAAATATCCCAAAATAATAATCATAAAAATAATATAAGTTCGTTTCTTCTTCCACAATACCGATCACCTCTAAAAAGAGTATTAAAAACTGTAATCAAAATAGGCAAGTAGAACTTTTGATCAGCGTAAAGGCCTATAAAGAACCTTCAAGCTGCGAATAGATGGCGGGCAATGCACTCCGTGCAGCTTTTTCCCCCAAGCTAACAGCCTCTGATACCCTTTCAAACTGTGAGGGAGCTATATCGCCTAATTCGGGTGTGATAACCGCATCAGCGCAGTCAAGCTGATTGAGGCTCATTTCCTTTGCCATAATTTCAATAGAGCGAGTTATAACATCCAATGCATTAGTAATATCAACAGCTCCTTTATGAAACCCTGTATCTACAGCAATTACAAAATCAGCTCCCATATTTCTAACAACCTCTACAGGCAAACGTTCCAGCACAGCACCATCTACTAACATTTTCCCATTTATCTCCACAGGCACAAAACAACCTGGGATAGAAATAGAGGCCCTAACAGCCTCTGCTACAATGCCTTCTTTTATTACAACTTTCTCTCCGCTGTAAAGATCTACTGCCACTGCAGCGAAAGGAATTTTAAGATCACTAAAAGTTGCTCTGCGTGTTAATAGATAAACAATCTGTTCCACTTTATTCCCACCAATAAAGCCCATTCGGGATACGGTAAAATCAATCCATGTTCTACGTTCCACGGCCTTTGTAAGACGTTCCAACATCCTTATGTTCATACCGCTGGCATAAAAGGCTCCCATCAGGGCCCCCGCACTGGTACCTGCCAAAAAACTGACAGGCATCCTCTCTTCTTCCAAAACTTTTAAAACTCCTATATGGGCAAAACCCCTTGCTGCCCCGCCACTTAATGCCAAACCAATCTTTCGTTTTTTTGCCAATTCACTACCTCTTTTCATTTTTCACAATGCATTCTTTTCTCTATATCCAAAGACCCTTCTAAATATCCCTCCTCAACCTGTTTAATTAATTATACAACATTTATCAAATCGAGTAGGAGGCAGATGAATTAATCACCTACCTCCTACTCGATTTTAGTAGTTGTAAGTCTAAAGAAGAAAATAAGTTACCTTACCGCATACAAAGAAAGAAGATCTAATGATAAAATTATATTAACCAATTTAGGGTCAAACTGAATACCCGCCAATTCTTTCAGTTCCGATTGTACTTCATCAACGTTTTTAGCTCCTGCATAAGGACGTTCAGTGAGCATAGCATCTATTGCATCAGCTATTCCTATTATTCTAGCCCCAAGAGGTATTCGGTTTCCTTTTAGACCGTCCGGATAACCAGTTCCATCAAATTTTTCATGATGGTAAAGAACCAGGGGAACGACTTCTTTAAAAGATTTTACCGGGGAAATAATTCGGGCACCGATAACAGGGTGTTTTTTTATTATCTCAAACTCTTCCCTGCTGAGGGTATCTTTTTTGAGGAGGATTGCTTCTGGAACTCCAATTTTCCCGATATCGTGGAGAACTGAGGCATGCTGTATTAAATCTAATTCTTCCTGCGATAAGTTTAATTCTTTCCCCAGAAGCAAAGCAAAGCTTGACATTCTTTCTAAATGTCCTTTTGTGTAAGAATCTTTAGCATCTACTGCTTCTACCAGCGAGTCCACCGTTTCATGGAAATGGCTTTGAATATTTTCATAGGCATCGTCCACTTTCTCTTCTAATAATTTGTTGGCAATCTGCAATTCTTGTATCCTGGTTTTGACAGAAAGTGAATCATCCCTCCGGGAAAGACCTTTTTGCACTGCTTCTAAGACAGAAGAAGTGTCAAAAGGCTTAATGATATAATCCAACGCTCCCATTCTCAAAGCATCAGTAGCGGTATCTACTGATGCATAAGCAGTGATCATTATTACTTCTGTCTCAGGAGTACTTGTTTTAACTTCCGTTAAAAGATCGATACCGTTAATATCAGGCATTTTAATATCCATTATCATAAGGTCATATTCCTCATTCGAGAAATAATTCCTGGCTTCTATACCTCCGGTTGCCACTGAAACAGTATAATCTCCCCCGAGGATCATCTTTAACGCTTCCCTCGGACCAAGTTCATCATCCACCACAAGTATTTTTCGTTTCAGTCCATTATCCATGTTTTAGTCCCTCCCTATTTCGATAGTACGGGCAAACTGACCTCCAGCTTGAGAAGACCCTTTTCTCTAGCTGAACTTTTCACCATCCCGCCATGATCTTCAATAATTTTTTTGCTCACGGGAAGGCCCAGCAAAATACTGTTACTCTGCTGTATTTGCAGAGGATCAAACATTTTTTCTATATTAAGAGTCTCCGCTTTAGTCTGAGAATCCCAAAAATAGAGCCGAACTCCCCCATTCTCAAAGAGGGCTTTATCGTATTCTGAAGCAATAAAAAGCTCTCCTCCCTGAGTAAATACCTGTAAAGTGTTCAATAACAGGTAAGAGATAGCTTTAGGGAGAAGATTCTTATCAGCTCTTATCTTTAGCGGAGTATCGTTATAGGAAAAATCGATGGAAACTCCCTCACCGTTTCCTTGTTCGTTAATGTTAAGCAGGCCCCGATCTACTATTTCATAGAGGTCCTCGGTATCGAATTTATAAGAAATGGAAGAGGAAAAAGCTATAAGCTGCTCCACAAGTTCATTCAGCCTTTTCACTTCCTTCCGAACGGTACGGGCAAAAGAATCCCTAAAAGAATGATCATCGTATTTATCTTTCAAAAGCTCTGCAAAAGTCTGTATAGCTACCATAGGGTTTTTGATTTCATGGGCTAACTGTCCGACAAAACGGTTAAGCACATCAAGTTGGTCTGTTTTACGGCGTTCCTTTTCAAGTTGTTTTCTTTCCGAGATATCTTCAAATATCATGCCGCTTCCCAGGACTTCTTTACGATCACTTATCATCTGGTAAGTACTAATTTCAAGTGGGACATGTTTCCAGGCCAGTTCAATTTCTTTCTTTTGATAACATTTGCCTCCTTTTAAAGCCTCGTAAAGATGATCCCCCAAAGGGCTCGGTAAAGAGCGCAGATCCTTATTTAGAACTTTTTCATTTTCGAGATCGAGTATTTCCGCTGCACGTGTATTGAAAGTAGTAACCTTCTCCTCCAGGTCGATAGCTACAACCCCGCTATTCATATGTATGAGAACGCTCTCCATGTATGCTTTTTGATAGCAAAGTTGGTGGTGAAGATCGATATCTAAAAGAGCCATGGCAACGTTCCCGGAGATAATATAAAGCATCTCCAGTTCATCTTCAAAAAAACTTGCTCCTGTAACTTTCGGCCCCAGATTCAATACTCCTACCAGCCGCCCCTTCGCCTGCAAAGGAATGCAAATCTGCGTCTGTAGCAGCTTCATTTCCTGTAGAGCTCCCGGAATCCACCTGCTATCGGAAAGCAGGTCTTCAGGAAGTAGAATGCGACCCTCCTCCTGCAGCCAGGCAATAATTCCTTCCTCGCTCTTAAAAGGCAATTTCCCGCAGATTTCAGGGTCTATCCCCTTGCTGGCTGTTATTTTATAATCTTTAGTATTATTATCCTGCAATAGAACAGAAAGCTTTCCCACAGGAACAAATTCACCAACCGTATATAAGAACATGTCCAAGAGCCTTTCTCGGTTGAAGTTGCTAGATAATGCCCGGGAAAATTCTCTTAGAACATGCTCTATCTGCCTGGATGGCTCCGGTGTAGTATATCTTACATCTACGCTTGAACCCATTCCATTACCAGGAGCGCGATCTCCACCAGCCATAAGTTCGCTGCGCTCCCAGGCTTTTTGGAGCTGTTGCTCCACCTTCCACATATTAAAAGGTTCTAAAATATAATCATAGAAATAACGGGAGGCAGTTCTGGCTTCTTTTTCAGAAGAGGCCAAGCCAATATATGTTAGATCAATTCTTTGGACCGCAATTTCTTTAAAACGGGAAACAATATTCGGTGTAGTTAGATCAATAAGAATGATAGCAGATATTAAATTATTCAACAACTTCATTGTTTCTTCTATCTTGCATTCTAAAAGTGTAAAATCGGTAGGGATATAATTTTTTATTTCATTCACTGTGCTATCCACGTTTGAAACCAAGACGACAAATTTCAATAGCTTTACACCTTTCTCCCTATAAAATATTTGCCTATCAGTTATTAACAGGAATATAGATTTCAAAAATAGTTCCCGACCCATTGCTGCTTAAATTAATATTTCCGCCATGGGCCTGAAGTATCTTGTGACTGATACTTAACCCTATCCCTATTCCGTCATCCTTGGTTGTAAAAAAAGGATCAAACACTTTTTCTTGTATATCCTGAGGAATTCCCCCCCCGGTGTCACTGATAGTAATTTTAGTTTTTTCTACCTCCAGCAATTTTTCCTCTTCATGGTAATCATCATTCATGTTATGCAATTCCACTTTCAACTCTCCACCATCAGGCATAGCCTGGATTCCATTTAGACAGATATTAAAAAGTGCCTGTTTGAGCTGATTTCTATCTAATTTTGCCGGAAAAGAAGCGTTTTCGTATTTTTTGACCACTTCGATGTTTTGCTCTGAGATCTTGGGATGCAACATAAGTAAAGTTTCATCCAGTAGCTCGCAAATATCAACATCCTGTACTGAAATTTTATTATCCCTGGCAAAATTAAGCAACTCTAAAAGCAAGTTGTTAATACGTTCTATCTCCTGAATAACTATACCTGAAAACACATTGCGAAACTCAGGATCATTATATTTTTGTGGCAATAGCTCTGCAAATGTCTTAATGGAAACCAGGGGGTTCTTGATCTCATGGGCCATTCCCGCAGCTACTTCGCCTAATGAGGCCAGTCTCTGGGCATGGCTTTTTTCCCT
>CAZMLU010000051.1:0-10743 GCA_964567295.1 uncultured Desulfovibrionaceae bacterium | reverse complement strand
GCCTTGGAAGAGAAAAAAGCCGGAAACCCCGGCTCCTAGTTCTCAGGTTTTTCTATTCGTAAAACAACTTGGAATAGTATTAACCATTACATTTCTTAAAAATCGCAGAGGGAGCTCAATTAGAGCTCCCTCTGCGATTTTCTCCTTATTTCAAAGACCGAATTAACTACTTGAAAGGCACCAAATAAACATCATTTCCTTCTTTTTGCCCCTTTACAAGTTCGCAATGCCTTAGTATGGCGAAATGCTTTTCTAATTCTTTGTCAGTAAGTTCAAAATGCTGTGCAATATCCGGTCTTTTGACCTTCCCTTGTGCTTTGATATAATCGTAGATTTCCTGCTGTAAAGGCAGCAGGCCGTCCTCCTCATTTTGACCTTGCATTTCACGGGTAAGACGGGCTGAACGTACAGCCATAGGATCACACGTTTTAGGAACACTCAGTGCTTCGATATAACAATCTTCGCAGAGACTCTGCTCCCTATGCCGAAACAATTCTTTTTCTTCCACTTCTATACCACAGCCTTCACAGAGCATAACCACACCTCCTTTTCCAACTCAATTTCAATTTTCATCTGTAGAATAGAAAACTCTTTTAACGATTAAATATCTTTAAAGAAGTTACTCTGCTTCTTCAATAACCTCGACTCGAACAGTACCCACACCATAAGGTTTTAATCCAATCTCATCTGCCGCCTGTTGTGAAAGATCTATGATACGGTCATCAACATAGGGTCCTCTATCATTGATTCGCACCTTAATGCTTTTATTTGTTTCCGGAAAAGTTACCTTTACCTCCGTTCCAAGTGGAAGCTCCTTGTGCGCTGCCGTATGAGCATACTGGCTAAACGGTTCCCCGCTGGCTGTCGGGCGCCCGTGAAACTTGGGACCGTACCAGGAACCCATTCCGTAGGTCACTCCCTCCGCGCTCATTTCCAACAGATCAATAGAAGAAACTATAAACTGATTATGTTTTTGGGGCCATTCCCCCGCCAGCCTTTCTTCCAGGGGGAACAACTTTTTGATTTCAACCGTGAGTTCTTCTTCTACCGGATAATAAAGGGAGGGAAACACCCTGTTTTCTGAATTTTTCTCAATCCCCTGCTCTATTAACAGCTCTGCCACATTTTCTGCCCTGGAAAAAACCTGGTATGGTTCATGCACGTAAATACTTATTTCCACCTCCACGGGTTTGAGAAAAACGTGTAGCATTATACCCAAAGTAACTAATACCACAGAGGTGCATAAAAAGATCAAACGAGAAAAATTAAGATCTCCAAATAACAGCCTCATTAAACAATCATCACCTCTAACTCTGCGCCGCCCTTTATTCATACCCGTACAACCATCAAAGCCGTAAACTTAAGCAGCATTACAGAAATCATATTTTTATCTATCATGATTCATATACATGATAGCCTTCATTGTTTTATTATACATGAAACGCTCCATCTTTTCAAAATGGTCAGGAGAAGAGGGAGCATTTCTATAAAATGTTCCCGGAACAAAATAAACCAGTAAAATAATAATCAGAATAACCACAGCAGGCAGTGGTAAATCTCCAATATAACTGGCCAGGACGAAGGGAATACGGCTTACTGGCATAAAACGGGTAAAGATGATGGCCCCACCGACCAGGAAGAGGATCATCGCAAAAGTGCGGGTGGTATCAGCTAAAGCCTGGTTGAATCCTCTCCAGCTCATTTTATCGTTGGCTGATTATTAGAAAGAGCAAAAACATCCAAGTTGTTCATCTGCATAAAGGATTAAAAACAGTCTGCAAAAACTTATCCAATTGTTCGACTGTAATATCACAACTTTACCCCCCTACAGCTCCCAGGAATAACATTACATATCCCGCTGCCACAAAAGTGAGAACTACAGCCAACCCTATAATAGCAATCACCTTGTCGAAGCGGTCTTTCCCCTTTAATTTTTCCAGGCAGGTAAGGCAAACATAATACCGCTTGTAACTTATAAAAGGAAAATGGGCCAGAGAATAACCTGTCCTTACAAGATGAGGAGTAAGTTCCTCCTTTTTAACTTCTCTTCCGCATTGCTGGCATTTTTCCAAATCAAAAACCCCTTACATTTTTAGCTGCGGCTCTGCCATGCAGCTCAAGAGTGAAATTAAAAGCACTTTATCAGCATTCACATTTTTCTCCCAAAAACCTGTCTAAAAAGTTCAGCCTGCGGTAATAGCCCAAGAGCTCTGGAGCCAACCTGTTGATTTTATGGTAACACTTGGCGCAAACTTTTCTTTGCTTGCCTCCAGAAAGAGGTAGCGGAATATCTAGTTCCCTGTACTTATCCATCCTGCCAGGGACGGCATTCACTTTGTTCTCTAAGGCCTCTTTTGCCAGCACAACCAAACCGGCATCCCCTTTATAGCGAGCGGAAGAAGAGAGTTTGAACCTCAGGCCAGCCTTATGAGCCAGTCTTTCATATTTCTTATAATGCTTACGTGCTATATCTCCGCGGACAACCACTTTTCTGGCATTTTTAGAACAAGTAGCTTTTGCAATCTCTGGATAGATCCAGGGCTCCCGTACTTGCTCCCCGGTTAGAACCTTTAGCACCCGTTCTCGAAGATGCCCTAAGTAGAGGGCCCTCTCACCTCTTTTGGTTTCATAGGGTCCATGTATGCCGTGAAATATATACCTATCTACTTCTTCCATATTTCCCGTCATATTTTTGCCACCACCTATTCTAAAACCTGAGCTATTCACAAAATATCTGGTCCGGGGGAAACATTTAAGCTCTTCCGGCAAAGTTGTTATCCAGGGGCACCCACCTTAACAGCAATGGGTTTTAAGGTTTCAAGAATAAAACTATGCGGTTTGTATTGGTTCCCGTACTGTTATTATTAACACCCCAGATATTTGAGGTCTTGGTAAACTCCTGCTGATTAACTATAATTCCAGCACAGTGGAATCCCGCTTCTATACCCAGGGGAACCACATATTCATCGAGATTAAGGGTCCTGTTCTTGACTTCACCTACTTCGAAAGCCACCCATCCCCCACTCTTTGTTACTCGGAAAAGTTCAATAAAAACTTCCTGCATCACGGCAGACCAGGCGTGGATTTTAGTGGCCATAGTCAGCTTTTTTTCTACCGCTTCCATATCGATACGGTTAAACCAGCACCTCATCCAGTTGTCCCGGGCATACTGGACTACATCCAAGAATGGAGGTGAGGTCACCGTCAGTTGAACGGTATCGTCAGGGATCTCTGTAGTTTCTTTCGCCCCTTTATCCAGGAAAAGTGCAGAAGATGCTGCTCCTTCCAGGTTAGCCCGTTCCTGCCTGCTTAGCCTGTTGAGCAGTCTAAACGATTTTTTCAAAATTAGGGATTTAGTGTCACGGTATTCCGGAACCTGTTTCCTTTTTTCATTGATCTTTATCTGCCGCTTCTGGGAGGCTGCCTGGTTGGGAGGCAGGGTATAAACTGAGAAAAAACCGGGAGAGTGCCCTGTCAACCTGTTAGTGGCCACCATACGAATCCAGCGATCCACCCTATCTTCATTCCCACCCTCTTGACGCTCGTAAAAATACTGCTGCAGGAAAACTATTTCGGCCTCGGTCCGTGGGTGAAAAAACATGGAAAGATCTAGATCGGCTTTTGCGCTCTCTACAATAGTTATATTCTGCAAGCGGCTCCGGACCTCTTCCAGCACGGGGATATCAATGCGTGGTTTTGCAAAAATATAACTCAAAGGGTTAACATCATTGGAGATCACCTGCCTGCCCAGGAGGGCTGCCTCAACGGCAGTAGTCCCTCTGCCGCTGAAGGGATCGTAGACCACATCACCCCGCTCTGTAACCAGCTCAATAAAAAAACGGGGAAGCTGGGGTTTAAAACAGGCACGGTAGGATATTTCTTGAATAGAAGAAGCGTTTCTCTGCTTGGAGGTCCAAAATTCATTAATATAGCGGGGAACTCTTACTCCTCCAATATCTATATTATCCACGCAGGTCGCTCTTCCCTCTGCCGGTAAAAGCGACAAGTTCCCTTCCTCGGCAAAGGAAAAGGTTTTCAAATACTGTTCGACACTGTTTGCATTTCCTAATCTCAATAGGCTTCACCCCGGTAAAATTTGTTTCGACAAAAATATTAATTATCCTTTAAAAGCAAGGCCCACTATAACAATAAACTTTAAAACATAGCAATAAACGCGAACCATTCTTTTAATTTTAAAAAATTTGATACTTATCTATATTTCTTGACAATAAATAAATGTTATATTATTATAACTACAATTACTACTATTATGATAGTTTTCATAATATATCAGATATGGAGTTTTTAATAATCTGGACCGGATTCTTTAACTGGGGTGAGAAAATGCCTCTCAATGGACAAAGGAAGGCTTGGGCAATATTTTTTACGCTTATCATTCTTGCTGCTTTTGTAATTCCTTTTGTCAGTATGTCAGAGCTTATGACATTCTATGGGGCTTTTCTATTCTGGGTTGTTTTCGCCATAGTAGCCATTATTGGTATCGGCATAATTACCAGTAGATGGAGGGACGATTAGATTAGCGCTGCAACTATTTATATTGCTATAATTTTATATTTTCTGCTTGGAACTGTTATTGCTATTCTGGCCAGGAAAGGTATGGGAAGTGGAGTATCTGATTTCTTTCTTGCCAACAGAGCTATTGGAGGGTTTGTTGCCGCATTAACCTACAGCGCCACTACATACAGCGCATTTATGCTGGTGGGGTTGGCCGGCTTTACATACGTTGGCGGGGTAGGTGCTCTTGGATTTGAAATGATTTATCTTTCCGGCTTGGTGCTGGTAGCTTTTTTCGGCCCCCGGTTCTGGATTGCCGGAAAAAAATACAATTATATTACACCTACGGAGATGCTGGGTGACCGCTACCAGAGCAAATCTTTAAAGGTTGTGGCAGCTATTGCCGCGGTTATTTTCTTAATTCCATACAGTTCGGTGCAGCTTATCGGCATCGGGGCGCTAATGGAAGGTCTTTCGGGAGGAACGATTCCCTTCCTGGTAGGAGTAGTGATAGCTACCATCTTTGCAATTACTTGGACCTGGTTGGGGGGCATGAGAGCAGTTGCCTAGACCGATTCCTTGCAGGCCATAGTAATGATTACCATTGCCACCGTATCTGTTATATTAATTGTATACCGGGGTTTTGGCGGCTTTGGTGGCATGTTCGAAGCCCTGGAAACCAATTATCCAACATGGTTAACGGTGCCAGGGCCAGGGTTTTTTAATGTTCATGCCTTTATAGGGTTGACTCTGCCCTGGTTTTTCTTTTCTCTTTCCAACCCGCAGGTTAGCCAGCGTCTTTTTATTCCTAAATCCCTGGGTAACATGAGAGTGATGGTCATGGGCTTTCTCATTTTCGGTTTTATTTACACCCTAATTTCTGTCATTTGGGGTTTTTCGGCCCGTCTGCTTTTACCAGACCTTCCTTCAGCAGATGACGCTACTCCTCACCTACTTGCCCTGGACATAGTTCCTTCGTGGGTAGCGCTTATCGTGATGCTGGGTATTTCGGCAGCAGCCATCTCCACGGTAAATTCTATTATCTTATCTCTCTCTTCTATGATATCCAGGGATGTCTTTAAGCGTATCAAGCCTGATGCAGAAGAAAAAAGCGAACTGCTGGTAGGCAAAGCTTTTGTCCCTGTTTTCGCAGTGGCCATTTTCTTGTTTGCCAGCATGAGATTTGACCTCATAGCTGCTTTATCTGTAGCTTCTTCGGCAGGACTTTTAGTAATGGTGCCGGCTCTCATAGGCACTTTTTATTGGAAAAGAGGAACGGCCGCCGGAGCCCTGATCAGCATTATAGCAGGGGGGATAATCGCAGCCTTGTTCCAGTTCGGCGGCATTATGCCCCTGGGCTGGTGGCCGGGAATATGGAGCGGGATAGTAGCTACTGTTCTTTTTATAGTGGTAAGCTTATTTACAGAACCACCTCGTCAAAAAGCAGATGAGTTTATTGATCATATTAATGATGCTCTAAACAAGAAGAAAATTATTTGAAAAGGACAACAACCCGGATGTTATCCTCAAAAATATACCTTGTATTTGAAAAAAATGGAGGATTACCTTCATGAGCCTTACCACGAAGCCAAGGAAGCAATAGCCGAAAGTATTGTTGCCGCCCAGGATCCTGAGGCAGACACGTAGACCGAGGCTACAGGAAGCTCCCAAAAAACAAAAATACTAATTATGCTGCCCCTCAAATATTTATGGTTGGCACGTACCGGTTTATGCTAAGACTGATAACCAAATGCGGTCATGTAAAGTGCAGTTTCTTTTTCACCGTCCAAATCCAGTATTCCATTTACCTCCTCATCAAAAAAGGCGCCGATCTGACAAGAGCCCAGACCAAGGGACACCGCCGCCAATGCTACATTTTGCGCAATATGGCCGGCGTCCAGATAAAAATAGCGGTAAGCCCTTTGCTTATATTTCCACATTCCGCGACGGACCAGAGCGCTCCAAACAAATACGGCAGGAGCCTGTTCTACCATTCCCTGGCCCAGGGCTGCCCTGGCCATATCTCTACCAAACTCTCCTTTTCGAAGAAGAACCAACATATGCTCTCGCACAGCATAATTGTAGATCCCGGGGCTGACTCCTTCAATACGGTTTACTAAAACATACGTCTCCACAGGATAAAGAGCTCCTGCCGAAGGTGCGCTGCGGAACTGGTAGTAATCGGTATCCAGTGTAACCCCCTGGGCAGCCCATAACATTTGTGACAAGGTCTTCTCCTCCAGGGGCTTTGCGTCAAAACTGCGCACAGAACGTCTCTCTCTTATAAGTTGAAACAGGGAACCTCCGCCTTTAGTCTCCGGCTCCGATAGCTCCAGGCGCTTTAAACCCGCGTCGTATTGTTTATATGTTGCGGGCATATTTTCCCAGTCCAGCATGCTACCCTTTAAGCTCTCCCTGGAGTACTTGCTGAGTCGTTGAAAATCCTCACCGTATTTCATAAAATAGCTTCTCCCTCCTGTGTCTGACATATTCTGCTTATTAAGCAAAACTTAAGAGTCTTTCTTTTCCAGCTCCGCCAAGGGCACATACCATTTTTCGTAGCGGACCCCTTTTTGATCCTTGTAAGCTCCTTCCTCATCCGGCACCATAACAGTAGCCCTTTTGTTAATGTTGTAGATAAAACCCCTGAGCAAAACCCCGTCATGCTGAAAGAGCACCTCAGCTCCTGTGGTAAGGCCAAACCTATCGGCTGCAATTTCTCTTCCCGTAGGCAGATGATGATATCCTCCTTGATGCCGAAAAAGTGCGAAAGCCAGGTCTTTGAAACGTTTTTGGTGGCAGCTGGACGTCCCACAGCAGTGCAGTTCTACCAGATGGCAGAGCTCGTGCTCAAAAACCAACTGCAGGGCATCCAGGGCATCACGGGTTTTGATACCGTTAACTTCTTTATCCCTCTCCAACAGGCCATAATTGAAGAAAAAATCCGCACCCATTTTGATCTGGTATTCTTCCTGTTCCGGGCTTAATTCAGCCAGGTTCCGCGGTGACTGTGTTTTCCCGGCACTCTTCGTCATTCGGGTAGAAAGGGAGAAAAAAACCTTCCCTTTAAAATACCTAGAGAAGAAATGACTAAGAAAATAAGCGTCGTAGAGCTGAAATAGGAGTTCCAAATCCCACCCTGATATACGCTTAATCTCGCCACCGCTGATAAGAGGTGATTTTTTTATGAAATCCTGCCGAACAGTTTCCCGTTTCCTGGTAATCTCCTCTACTGTGAACGCAATCTTCATTAGGTCAACTGTCCCCACAGCTGCGCAATCCTCTCTTTCATTGTTTTTCTATAATATTGTTCCGAAGTATAATGCTTATTCTTTCGCGTATATGTAAAAAAATCCTGCAAGGCAATAAATTGCAAACAAATATTTATGGATTATAGTTTTTTGCCCCTTTTCGGAAGGGTTTTCAATCAAATTTAACGAAATTTAATAATTTAATGGATTTATTGAAGTAGAGGGGTTATCAGCATGAAAGAAGAAGTCCTGGACAGTGCGCTTCAAGAGATTAGGAATTATTATTCTTCCCAGGGGATGGCTGCAAAGATTGGGTTCGGCAAACGGCCGGCAATATTTGTAGTAGATTTTCAAAAAGGAATAACCGATCCAGGCCGGCCTGCCGGTTGCAACCTGGATAAGGAAATCGAAAACACTCTTATACTTTTGATTAAAGCCCGACAAAAAAACATCCCCATCCTGTTTTTCGTCCTGGGTTGCTACCATCACTCTTTAGTCGACGGCGGCCTACTGGTAGAAAAAGTGCCTGTGCTGCAGGATTTCAAGGAGGGAAGCGACCACACCGAAATAGATGCTCGCCTGAAGCTGCAGCCAGATGAACTGGTCATCGTCAAAAAATATGCTTCCTGTTTCTTCGGGACCTCCCTGGCCCCTTCTCTTACTGCTTTGGGCATAGATACGGTAATAATAACCGGTTGCATCACAAGCGGCTGTATAAGAGCAACCGCCAACGATGCTCTGCAGCATGGCTTCCGTCCTATTATACCCAGAGAATGCGTGGGAGATCGCGCCCGTATTCCCCACGAGGTTAATCTTATGGACATCCAGGCCAGGTGTGGCGACGTCCTTCCTGCAGAAAAGGTGTTGAATTATCTTGATTCATTTTGAGCCAGGAAGGAAATAGGCAACCGCTATAGAATTTCAAATCACAGAAGGAGGAGGCGTGAAAATGAAAGACATTCTTGCCAGAGATATTATGATAACAAATGTTGTAAGCGTGAACCGTGATGCACCTCTCAAAGAAATCACCAGGCTTTTAGACAAGTTTTCCTTTAGCGGTCTACCTGTGGTAGATAGTGAAGGAAAAGTAGTGGGCATTGTGTCAGAAAGAGATGTTCTGAAATATACACGTTGGGTTATCGGTCAACCCTTGAAAGATCCGTCACAACTATTGGAGTCTGAAGAAGAACCTGCCTTTGTTGGCGGACAAAGAACTCATGATCTCATTAAATCGGTAAGGTCCGTTAAAGCCGATGTGGTAATGACCGATGAAGTCATTGCGGCGACAGAAGACACCAGTGTCTTGGATATTGTTCGGCTGATGAATAAACATAATATTAACCGGGTGCCCATAGTGGATGAAAACGGTTTACTAAAAGGACTAATAGCCAGGGCAAATATCTTGCAAATGATCGAAAAACAAGCTGATGAAAGTTAAATATAGTAAGGGGGTTAAAAATTGAAAACGAATATAGGCGGCTCATATCACGTCTTGACGGATAAAGAAACGCAGCTGATACATGAGACCAGCTTGCGAATTCTGGGAGAAATAGGTTTTGAAATAGAGTTTTCTCCTCTTTTAGACTTACTTGAAGAAAAAGGAGCCACGGTAGACAAGGAAAATCAAAAAGCCTTTTTGCCCCCCGAGTTGATTTCCTGGTGTATTAAGCAAGCCCCAGGAGAGTTTACCTTCTACGGGCTGCAAGATGGCAAACAAATTCACCTGGGAGGCGAAAAAGTCCACTTCGGAACGGGTGGAAAGGGCATCTATGTTATGGAACTGGACCGTGAGAAAAGACCGGCCCATTTGCAAGATGTAGCAAACTTCGCACGTCTTGCTGACAAACTTGAACATATCGATTACTATATTATTCCTACTCATTCACATGATGTTAACATCAACCACCTGGATGTTAACGATTTCTACCAGTCTCTAAAGAATACCGGCAAGCCAGTAATGGGTGGGATTTATGACAAAAAAGGACTGGAACGGGTTATCGAGCTGTCTTCCCTATTAGCCGGAAATATTGAAAAACTGCGCCGTAAACCTTTTGTTGGCTTCATCACTTCCATCATGAGCCCTTTACGCCTAGAAAAAGACAGGGGGGAAATATTATTCGATGTGGCAAAACAAGGTCTTCCCCTGGTCGTTTCCACGGCACCAATCGCCGGTGCTACTGCCCCGATAACCCTGGCCGGCACCCTGGCACTGCAAAATGCTGAAGCCTTGATGGGGGTCGTCTTGAGCCAACTTGTTAATCCCGGAACACCTGTGTTTTATAGTGCCGTTCCCTGCACTATGGACATGCGCACCGGCTCCTTCCTAATGGGCAGTATAGAGTCAGGTTTAATGAATGCCGCAGTTTCACAAATGGCACACCACTACCGTTTACCCAGCTATATAACCGTAGGAACAACCGACTCCAAAATACCGGACGCCCAGGCCGCCTTTGAAAGCGCCACCAACAACATGCTGGCAGCACTGGCTGGTGGAAATTTTATTCACCAGGCCTTCGGTTTTCTGGATGGAGCACTTACCATTTCTTACGCTAAATTTGTAATCGACAATGATATTGTAGGTAGTTGCATGAGAGCCCTGCGTGGTATAGATATCAGCGAAAAAACACTGGCCTTCGATGTTATTGCGGATGTGGGGCCCGGGGGGAACTTTCTCGGGGAAAAGCATACTTCAGAATTCATGCGCAAAGAGATGTACACCCCCCGAGTAAGTATGCGACAGGACTACCAGACCTGGCTTAAGGGTGGAGGAAAGGACAGTTGGGAAAAAGCCGAAGAGATCGCTCGCCAGATCCTTGGTGAACCCAAAACAAGCTATATCTCCGAGGAGATGCAGGTAAAGATCGAATCTTTATTTCCGGAATTGCTTCAGGTGGTTAAAGCAGCCTGAGATCCAGAGAGCGGAAACAAAGACCTGGAAAACAAAAAGCCCGGTGAAAACCTCCGGGCTCAAAAAAAC
>CAZMLU010000050.1:0-10827 GCA_964567295.1 uncultured Desulfovibrionaceae bacterium | reverse complement strand
GTATCCAATGCCCTTGGTAGAAGGATATTAGATTATCCCATCACCCCTGAAAAGGTGCTTGGAGCTTTGGGAAAGCAAGATAAAGTAAAGCGAGGGCTTAACAGGTGAAATATTTTAATCATTTAAATGTAAACACCGTAGAAGAAGCAGTAAGTGTATTGAAGGATCATACAGGAAAGATCAAAATTATGGCTGGCGGCACGGACTTACTCGGTGTTTTAAAAAACAATATTCTTCCCGGCTACCCAGAAGCTCTGCTTAATATTAAAAATATTCCCGGGCTCGGTAATATTGCTGAAGACAGTAATGGGTTAAAGATTGGGGCTTTGGCAAAGCTGGCCGATATTGTCACCTCGCCGTTGCTAAAAGAAAAGTATACGGTTCTTGCTGAATCGGCAAAAGCAGTTGCCACTCCCCAGATACGCAACATGGGTACTGTCGGAGGAAATATATGCCAGGAAGTGCGCTGTTGGTACTACAGGTACCCTCACTCTTTGGGGGGGAGGATTATGTGTCTGCGCAAAGGGAGTGGACCGTGTCCCGCTGTGGCAGGAGATAATCGCTACCATTCCATTTTTGGCGGCAAAGGGTGTTATGCTGTTAATCCATCGGATTTGGTACTGGCACTTGCAGTGCTGAATGCAGAGATCAAGACCTTCGGGATAAAAGGAGAGAGAACAATTCCGGTAAAAGATTTTTATGGTCCGCTGGCTAACGCTCTAGATTCTGAGGAAGTGGTCGTGGAGGTTGTGGTTCCTCCACCTCCGGCAGCAAACAGGCAACAATTTCTGAAATATACGCTCAGGAAACCGGTTGATTTTGCTCTTGTTAGTGTCGCAGCTTTGATATCCACGAAGGATGGTATTTGTACTGAAGCCAGGATAGCCCTGGGCGGGGTTGCCCCTCAGCCTTTAAGAGCAGTCGCGGCAGAACAAGCTCTGCAAGGCCAAAAAATGAATGATACTATCTTGGAGGAGGCAGCTGATTTTGCTGTTGAAGAAGCAAAACCCCTGAGCATGAATAGCTATAAAGTTGAGATCACCAGAAACCTTGTAGCGAGAGCTTTAAAAAACATTTGTAGCGAAAAGTTTTTTTAAGTTTGTTGTAATAATTTTATAATTGTAGCTGGTTTTCTAAGATTTGCCGGGTATTATTGTTGGTCTTGGCCTAAAATGCCAGATTTTTCGAACTTTCGCATTGATAACTAATTCCTAAGAATTGACAAATAGAAAATATTGTGATAACGTGAACTAAAACAAACGGTTGGTATATGAGCTTACGAGGGCTTTCCGGGACAAAGACTACATAATATTAACTGTAAATAGTTAGGTTGCTGGCGTGTATTACGGAGCGGGTAAAAAGCAATTAATCCAAAATATGAGCACTTAATTTAGTGGAATTAAATTCTCCTAAATTGATTGAAATAAAAAGCTTTGTATTTTGTTGGTTTAATTGTTTTTTTATACATCCTTTACAATCCAAATTGATTTGAGAGGAGAGTGGTAGTTTCATGATAACCAATTTTAGCCGCACGGTTCCTGTTCTTTTTGGACCGGGAGCTTCGTTGCGTACGGGATTGAAGGCAAAAAATTTAGGTGTTAAAAAAGCATTGTGTGTGTACGACAGCGGTATTAAAAAAGCAGGAATTGCAGAAAGGATAGTAAACAATCTTAAAGCAGCGGGACTGCAGGTAGTAACATTTGAAGATGTGCAAGAAGACCCTCCGGATACTCTTGTTGATGAGGCGGGAAAAATGGCCCGTGCGGAGGGAGTAGACTGTATTGTAGGGGTTGGTGGAGGCAGCAGCATGGACACGGCCAAAGCCATAAATGTTCTTTTGGATAACCCGCCCCCCATTAACCGTTATTACGTTGGCTCTGGTAACGAACAAAAACCGGGCCAGGTTTTAATACTGCTTCCCACGACTGCAGGGACAGGCAGTGAGTCGACAAAAATAACTGTAATTTCTGACACAGCTACACAGAGCAAAAAAGGAATACTGGGAGAGACCGTAACCGCAACGCTGGCTATTGTCGATCCCGAACTGCTGTTAGGCTTGCCTCCCGAAATAACAGCAGCCACGGGAATGGATGCTTTTGCCCATGCAGTAGAGTCTTTAACCTCTGAAGGTATGAACCCCATGTCCGACGTATTGGCTGAAAAAGCCATTGCACTTATAGTAGATAATTTACCGCAATCTGTTAAAGACGGCAGTGATATAAACTGCCGGACGAATATGGCCTTTGCCTCATTAATAGCGGGGATAGCTTTTAACGATACCATGCCGCATTGGGGACATGCAATTGCCCATACGCTTGGGGCGCAGTTTCATGTCCCCCACGGTGTAGGTTGTGCCGTCTCACTGCCGGCGGCGGTGGAATTTGTAGCAGATGCAGTGCCTGACAAGCTGCAGCGAATCGCACTGGTGATGGGACTTTCTATACCTAAAGAGCAAACCGTCACGGAATTGGGAAGCAAAGTAGCGGAGGCAATACGAGATTTTACCAGAAAAATAGGGATACCGGGTCTGAAAGAATTTCAAGTCAAAAGAAGTTCTTTGGAGCAACTGGTAAAAGGTGTCCTGGCAGATGATTGTGCCATGTTTGGACCTAAGCGTGCCTCTTCCGAGCAGGTGCTTTCCATGCTGGAAGAAGCCTATAAATACTAAAAGAGAAAGAGGTGCCTGAAAATGTCAACAGTGATTAGGCTTAATCTTAGAACAAACACGGTAAAACAGGAGGAGTTGCCGGAGAAATATAAGCTTCTGGGAGGGCGAAGCCTTATTTCCAAGGTGCTGAGCGAGGAAGTGGAGCCCACCTGTGATCCGTTAGGTCCGGGCAATAAATTAATTTTCTGCACTTCGCTGCTGGCCGGCACTACCGTGCCAGCTGTCCACCGCCTTTCGGTCGGAGGTAAAAGCCCGCTTACCGGGGGGATCAAGGAGGCCAACTCGGGAGGAACTGCTGCTACCTACCTGGCTCGCCATAATATTAAAATGATTATCCTGGAAGATATACCGGCATCTGACGATTGGCAGCTTCTACAGATCGGAAAGGATGGAACCCCTAAGCTTGTTCAAGTTGGGGATTATGCCGGCCTCAATAATTATGCATTGGTGGACAAGCTGAAGGAAAAATATGGCAAGGAGATCAGCGTTGTCTCCATTGGGAAAGCTGGGGAGTTACAGTACCGGAACTCGACCTTGCAGCTTATAGATTGGGCTACGGGATATCCTTCCCGCGCTTCTGCCCGAGGAGGGCTGGGAGCGGTCATGGGTTCCAAACAAATAAAAGCGGTGGTAATCGAAAAAAGTGAATCTCCCCACACTTTTCAGTATGCAGATAAAGAAAGATACGATGCTGCGCGCAAGAAATTTGTAGATGTCACAGTTAACAATGAGGGGATGCGCTGGTTGCGTGAAGTAGGTACTCCTGCTTTGCCGGATGTTACAGGTCCCATGGCAATCCTGCCTGTTCGCAATTTCAGCGGGGAGTTTTTTAGTAAGTTGGAATCTCTCAGTGCGGAAGAATTCATGAGCAAATTGAAGGAAAGGGGTGGCAAGAGCGGTGAACCTTGCCAATCCGGGTGCGTTATCCACTGTTCTAATCGTTATCACGATGCAAACGGGGAATACCTGACTTCCGCGCTGGAGTATGAAACCATTGGCCTTTGTGGTTCTAATTGTGATATCGGCGACTTTGATATAATTGCCCGCATGGACCGGCTGTGCGATGATTTTGGAATCGACACCATTGAGACAGGTGCTACCATAGCTGTCTGTATGGAAGCCGGCAAGATACCATGGGGTGACGGTGAAGCAGCTATTGGACTCATAGAAGAGATGAGGGCAGGGACCGAAACGGGTAAACTCCTGGGGCAGGGTACTTACACCACCGGAAAAGCCCTGGGAGTGAAAAGAATACCTGCTGTAAAGGGGCAAGCACTCCCTGCCTACGATCCTAGAAACTTGAAAGGAACGGGGGTCACCTTTGCTACCACCCCCATGGGTGCTGACCATACAGCCGGCCTAACCCTGGAGGCGCCGATAGATCCTCTTTCTCCCCTGGGTCAGGCTGCTGTTTCCTCCATGCTGCAACCCATGTTTGCAACGGCGGATAGCACGATGTGTCTGTTTGCCTGGTTTTCTGCTGCGTCCCCCGAAACCATGCCGGAGTTGATGGCCGGAATTTACGGGGGAGAATGGGATTTTGACCAGGTCGTCGATATCGGTAGACAATCTGTTTTAAGGGAAAAGATTTTTAACGCTGCGGCCGGTTTTAAACCTGAAGATGACCGCTTGCCCGACTTTTTCCTCACTGAAAAATCTCCAGCTACAGGCGCTGTTTTTGATATTAAGGCATTGGAGCTGGATGGAGTGCTAAATTACTAGCCACTCAGGCGAGGTGTCTACCGCGAACAAAGACACCTTGCCTTAAATGATTATACGGTGCATCAGGGAGGATGAAATGATTCGAGTAAACTACCGGGACCTGGCCTGGGAAGAAGGGCTTACAGTTCAAAAACTGTTGCAAAAAATGAGAGAGGAAAAACCATATCAACTTATCCTGCGCGGTAAGGTTAATGTGATAGTGAACAACGAAATCATTCCTCCGTCGGAATACGCTGGCAAAGAGATTCAGGATGGAGATGAAATTCGCGTTTATCCTTTTTTAGCAGGGGGATAGAATTGCCTGTGTTCAAAGAGTAGCACAATTTGCTTTTAAAGTCTGTTAGAGCAACAAAAAAACCGGTAAAGGGGGATCGGCTGATTTAGAAGCTGAGCTGTTTTGAGGGTTGGAAATACTTAAAAGAAGGAGGTTTTAAAGAATGGCCGGCGATGAACTTAAGTTATACGAGGAAAGAAAAAAAAGGTATCTGGCGGCAATGGAGCTTGAAAAACCGGATAAAGTGCCGATCCGCTTGCAACTTTCAGAGTTTACTGCAAAATACGCAGGGTATTCTTATCAGGAAATATATTATGAAAAAGATAAAAATATTGATTCAGTAAATAAATTGCTGGAAGGTTTTGATTTGGATACTATAACGGGTGCTCCAAGCTTATGGTGGGCCAGCCTTCACGATGCCACCGGCGCAAGATATTTAAAATACCCGGGTCGGGAACTGGACCCCGATACACAGTTCCAGTACCATGAAGAAGAATATATGCGTGCCGAAGACTATGAACTTTTTATTGATAATCCCACAGAATGGATACTCAATAACTTTTTGCCGCGCCTTCATGCCGAATTTTCTGAGCCGGGCACCTACAGGGCCAATGTTGCCCTTATAAAGGGTGCCTTCGCTTTTGCTTACCAACTGGGTATGGACCAGCAAGCGTGGGAAACCTGGGTTAAAGAGTACGGTGCGGTACCAACTTTTACTGCTTTTTCGAAAGCTCCTTTTGATACCCTGGCAGATACTCTGCGGGGATTATCCGGTATCATGATGGATCTATACGAACGTCCCGAATTAGTGAAAAAGGCTATAGATGTAATTGTCCCGCATAACATTTATTACGGTATGGCTACCTCTGCAGGGGAGATGGAATTACCACTTTTCATGCCGCTGCACCGCGGCGCATATCCTTTCTTAAACCCCAAGCAGTGGCACGAATTTTACTGGCCTTCTTTGAAAAAGGTGATAGAAGCACTGTGGGAAAACGGTAAGAGAACCATGTTTTATGCGGAGGGAAACTGGACGCCCTACCTGGAGTCAATTGCGGAGCTTCCTCCCAAGAGCATAGTTTTTCACGTAGATCAGACGGATATTGCCCAGGCCAAGAAAATTTTGGGCGGAAAGTTCTGCCTGAGCGGCAACGTGCCCAATACCATGCTGTCTTTCGGTAAACCGGATGAGGTTCGGGATTATGTGAAATGGTTAATTGATGAATATGCTGCTGATGGTGGCTTTATCATTGATGCTGCTGCAGTTATACAGGGAGATGCCAAGGAGGAAAATATTCGCGCCCTGATTGAAGCTGCCAGGCAATATGGTGTTTACTAAACTACAAACGGGGAGGGTGACAAAATGTCAGAAGAAACGCCGGTAAAAAACGTGTTTCAAAATCTTCCGCCAGGGGTTTGTATACCCTGGGAACAGAAAGCTAAAGAACTGGGAGAAATAACAGGCGATCCGGAAATTATTAAAAAGGAATGGGAACAGTTGGAGGCTTTTGCTTATGTTTATCTCTGGTGGTGGGTGCAGCGTTAAGCCGCACAACTGTTATTTTTAAAATAAAGGAGGCTTACTTTTCGAGATGCTTAGCGACGATCTATCTAAAGCAATCGTTGAACTGGAAAGGGATAAAGTAACGGCGTTAATCAAAGAACGCCTGGAAGCCGGAGAGGAACCGCTTTCGATCATTTCTAAGTTGCAAGAAGGCATGAGCGAAGTGGGTAAACTTTTTGAGTCAGGTGAATACTTCATAAGCGAACTGATTAACAGTGGGGCGATAATGAAAGAAGCCATGGTTGAGCTGGAACCTCTTCTGGCAGGCAGTAACCAGGAACACCACGGTAATATAGTAATAGCTACTGTTAAGGGCGATATACATGATCTGGGTAAGAACATAGTTGTTATGCTGCTGAAGGGTACCGGTTATAACGTTATCGACCTGGGAGTAGATGTTTCCCCGGAAAAGGTCATTGAAGCTGTAAAAGAACATAAAGCACCCTTGCTGGGTCTTAGTGTGCTGTTGACCTCATGCCTGGATTCTATGCAAAAGACGGTAGGTGAAGTTAAAAAGGCTGGAGTTGACACCAAAGTTATGATAGGTGGTCCTATTATTAACGACAAAGCTTTGGAATACTGTGGTGCTGATTACGGCAGCACCAGTGGAAGTAGCGCCGTAAAATTCGCTGAAGAGGTCTTTGGGGCCAAGAAATAACAAAGGGAGGTTGAAGAAGGGCCTGTGGTTTTGCTTAACGAGCGCATAATTGATGCTGTTGTTTCTACCACATGGTTACAAGATAACCTTGATGCAGATGATCTGGTAGTTCTAGATATTCGTGGTGAAGATGTATATCAAGAAGGACATATTCCCGGTGCTGTAAATGTTCCGGCCGGCGAATTCTGGGATGACGGTGAGCTGGCGATGATGGTACCTGAAGAAAATAATCTGTTTAATTTAATTGGAAACGCTGGCATCACAAGTGATTCAAAGGTTGTTATAGTTGGTGGTGTGCCTGGACTCGGAGAACCTCCATATCCACTTGCGCAGGCGACCAGGGTAGCATCTACTTTGATATATGCTTGTATAGTTGATGTGGGTATTTTAGATGGAGGCTTCCCTAAATGGGTAGGTGAAGAAAGATCTACTACAACTGATACTACTGAAGTATATGGTGTAACTTACGAGGGCGAAATAGTGGCAGGGATGTTTATCGAGAGGGAATACGTTGAAGAGGCACTTATGAGAAGCGACTCTGTTATTGTTGACAATAGGGATGCGGATGTCTATTTTGGAGTAACAATTGAACCTTTTGCTGAAAAAGCCGGTCATATACCAACTGCCAAAAGTCTACCTGCCCCCTGGATGTGGGATGAGGATTGGAGTTATTTTGATACAAAAATATTGAGCGGGATGGCATCTGGGGTAATTGAAGAAAATGATAGTGCTCCTGGAGAAATCATTGTTTATTGTGGTGTGGGAGGCTACGCCAGTTCGTGGTGGTATGTTCTAACTCAGATGCTCGGTTATGAAAACGTAAGAATTTATGCTGGCGCTGCCCAGGAATGGGTTTTGTACAACGACATGGTCCCTTTTAGATGGGAATAAGGCATGTTTATGAGGGAGTCCGGCAGAGATTTCCTAATCGAGTTTTATCCTTTTCCCTGATAGATTTTCAACAGCAAACCGTTGACGCTAGCGCCCAGCGAGAAAAAAGCCATTAGCAAAAATCCGTAGAAATAAGCTCCGCTTAGGTCAAAGGAAAGCCCTATTAAAAAGGGCCCCATCAGCATGCCGATATTTTCACAGATACGCAAAACGCCATATCCCATACCCATCTTTTCAACCGGCAGCAACCTGGGGACCAGCGAGAATATGGAAACTGGCATGATTGCTGCCGCAATTCCGATGAAAAGTGCAAGCAGCAGGTGACCGGTTAAGGCCACAGCAATAAGGGAGTACAACACGGCCAAGATTACCCCTCCGGCAACCAGGTAACTTTCTGACCTTCCGGTCTTATCGATGAAGTGGCCGATAAGGGGTGAGATTACAAGAGAACCCATGGTAAAAAGACTCGCCAGGAAGCCTGCATAACTTACCTGGTAGCCTATGGATATAAAATAGTCCGGGGCAAACGTTAAGGAGGATACTCTGGCAGCAATGAACAACATCCAGGCGGTTGCCACCATCCATATGGCCCGGTATTGCCTGATACTTTGTAAGCTTTCCAGGATTGAAAGGGTAGGCCTGCTTTTGCCATCACCACTTTTATTAATTTCTTGCTTATTATTTACTGCATCTGGAAAGCCAGAGAACTTCCAGAAAAATACCAGCATCACCAGGCAGGCCAGGGTAGTAAAAAGGATTGGCATGCGCCAGTCCCAGATAATAAGGGCGCGGCTAAAAAAGTTATGGGCAAATATAGTGCCTGCAGGTACTCCGGCATTGAAAACACCCATGGCAATTCCCAGTTTTTTATTCATAAAACCGCGAGATAATGCTTGGGCTGAAACAATTACGATGGTTGTTGCTCCTATCCCGGTAACAAATCTTCCAAGGGCCAACATAGCGAAAGTAGAGGCTGAAGCAACAATTAGAGTTCCTGCCAGCATCAACAGCAGGGAGATTATACCTACCTTCCTGGGCCCGTAGTAATCGGCCAGCATCCCTCCTGGAAGCGAAAGGATGATCCCCGGGAGAGCGAACAGGCTCATCAGCAGGCCCCCCTGGGTATGAGAAAGGTTCATATCAACTATCAGCCGGGCCAGTACGGGTGGGATAGACTGCAACACCATCCCAAAAACAAACATGGAAAAGAAGGTGATCAGTAGTATTCTGTAGCGGTTGTCCATGGTTTTGTCTCCAATGTGAGGCTAACTAAAAAAGTTAATATAATATTATTTGTTATAAATCTCTTCAAAAAAGATTTTAACTGAAAAGAGTGCAAAGAGCAAATGACTTTGGAGGTGTAAAAAGGGCTTGACAGGTAGCTACCTCTGTGGGAAAATTAAAACTGATGTAGGGGTGTATCGAGACAAAAACAAACGGTTGGTTGAGGTTGCGGTTTTATATTAAATAGCTGGCTTAGTGATAGAATGTTTTTACATATGCCGGCAATTCTAAAATTGAAGGAGGAACATCATGTCCAAAGAGACAATCATCAGTGACTGTATGCTATGTGTTTGGGACTGCGGTATTAAGGCGCATTTGGAAGATGGTAGGCTTGTAAAAGTGGAAGGCCTTCCGGAACACCCTGTAAGCAAGGGTTACATCTGTGCCAGGGGGGAGGCCCTTCCGGAATATGTTTATTCCCCTAACCGGGTTCAAAAACCCATGCTCAAACGTAACGGAAGCTGGAAGGAAGTATCATGGGACGAGGCCCTGGATTTTTGTGCCGAAAAGCTAAATGCTATTAAGAAAAAATATGGTGCCCGCGCCCTGGCCGTTTTCTGTGGCTCGGTTGGAGTGGAAAGTATAGAAATTGCCACCTTTGCACGCATGTTCACCAATGTTTTCGGCTCTCCCAACCTGCTGTCGGTAGAAAACATCTGTTACCGCGCCCGTATCCTGGCCCGGCAGGTAACCTTTGGAAGGTATCCCCTGGATGACCCCCAGCATTCCAAATGTATCGTGCTGTGGGGACATAATCCGGATGGAGCTAAAGGAATGATAGGAGATCTAATCAGGGAAAAGCTGCAAGAAAGCGGTTTCCAATTGGTTGTCATAAATCCCCGTTCCATACCCCTGTCGGAAAAGGCTTTTAATCTGCATATCCGTCCCGGAACTGATGCAGCCCTGGGGTTGGCCATGTTGAATGTAATAATCAATGAAGACCTTTTCGATAAGGAATATGTTGAGAAGTTCACCCTGGGTTTTGATGAACTGGTAAAACATGTGCATCAATACACTCCGGAGTGGGCAGAAGAGGTTACTACGTTGCCTACCGCTGATATCAAAACAGCAGCGCGTATATTTGCCCGTACCAGTCCGGCCTGTATAATTCAGGGCGTAAATACACTGGATCAACACCGTAATGGTTTTCAAAACTCCCGGTTACTTTCAATTTTGATGGCGGTTACCGGCAACATTAACGTTCCGGGTGGTTGGGTAACTATACCCAGAATACCGCTGAACAACCTGGGAGTAGAGGTGGAAGAGCCTTCCCTGGGAGCAGACGATTATCCTGTTTTTACATCCTTGTGGGGACGAAAATCACCATTTGGTATCGCCACCATGTTTCCGAAGGCAGTGCTTGAGGGCGACCCTTATCCTATAAGAGGTTCAGTGGTCACAGCAGCTAATCCTGTGGTATCTTTCCCTGCGGCTCACCTCTACCAGGAAGCCTTTGAAAACCTGGACTTTTTGGCGGCAATAGACCCCTTTATGAGTGAGACGGCGGAATTGGCAGATGTAATCCTTCCGGCCTGTACCTTCCTGGAAAAAGGCGGAATTGCTTACGTCTACGGCGTAGTGTTTGGAGAGCCTTATGCCATGATACACCAAAAAGTGATTGAACCCGTAGGAGAAAGTTGGCCGGACTGGAAGATCTGGAGTGAACTGGCTCGTAAAATGGGACTGGGGGATCATTTCCCCTGGGAGAGTGACGAAGAAGTAGTAGAGGCCATGCTTGAACCCGGAGAATTTGCTGAGAAACTGAA
>CAZMLU010000049.1:0-11597 GCA_964567295.1 uncultured Desulfovibrionaceae bacterium | reverse complement strand
ATTGCTCACGTTGAAATTATGTTCCAAACTACTCGAAAGAGGGGACCATAATGAAAATCTTGGCCTGCACGGATGGGTCCGAACAGAGCTATAAAGCGTTAGAAGAAGCAGCAAAGATAGCAGATAGTGTGAGTGGGGAAGTTTCTGTTATTTATGTAGAAGAACCCATACCTCATCCAAATGAATGGGGCTATTACTTTTCCGAAGACTCTCTCAAGCAGTATGAGGAGAGGAGGGAGAAAGACAGGAAAGAAATGATGGAAACAGCCACCCGCATTTTTAGTGCAAAAAATTTAAACTTCAAAACCATAATAAAAAAAGGCCATCCTGCTGAAACTATTACACAAGTAGCCTCGGAGGAAGAATTTGATGTAATAATGATGGGGAATAGAGGGCTAGGCGGTTTGAAGGAGAAGTTCTTGGGCAGTATAAGCAATGCCGTTGTACAGAAAGCAGAGACAAGTGTAATCATTGTTAAGTAGGAGAATTATATTTTCAAACCAGCTTAGAGTTAACGAGGCAAGTCTTAATGGCAAAAATTATGCCTTAAGGCTTGTTTTTTTGTTACCTAAAGATTTATAATCTTTTTTTGTTCAAGTTGCAGGATACTTTGCATTCTTTGCAGAATAATAAAATTTGAGAGATAATTAACTTCGAGAATTTCGAGAATTTATTTAGAAGCGAGGGAGGAGATTCGGTATGAAAATTTTAGTTTGCACGGATGGCTCTGAACAAAGCTTGAAAGCGGTACAAAAAGCGGCAGATATAGTGGCTGACATTAAAAAAGCAGAGGTTACGGTGGTTCACGCAGAAGAGCCAATATCCCACCCTTATGAAATACCGCGTGCTGAACATTCCCCTGAAGGGCACAAGAAGTTGGAGGAGGAGCTAAAAAAGGTGTTAGCCGAGGCTGCAAAGTACTTTGAAGAGAAAAATATTAAAGCTAATACGGTATTGAAACAAGGACACCCGGCTTCAACCATTGTGGAGATGGCGTCCGAAGATAATTATGACCTGATAGTAATGGGAAGCAGGGGATTAGGGGGTATTAAGAAGCTGTTTTTGGGTAGTATAAGTAACGCAGTTGTACAGGAAACAGATGTCAGTGTGCTAATAGTTAAGTAATTAATCGCGTATGGAATTATATAATTTAAAAAAGGGGAAAAGGCTATGTCAGCACTTTCCCCCTTTTTATATGCTAAAAATAGTACTATAAAAAATATAGCTACTGTCCCATATTTAAAAAAGTTTCTCATGTTTCAAAGAGATAAATGGGAAACAGGCGGTTGCAGATTCAATCACCTTGGACCGGAATACAAGTAACTAAAGAAGGAATAATTGTTGAATTGTTTGATAATAATAGTTATAATTAGACCATACTTTTTAGTAGGTGGGGCATATGGAACTTCTTCAGTACATGTTTTTTAACAGCCACCGGATTTTGGAATACACCTTCAATCACCTGGCATTGGTATTGACGGTAACGGGGATTGCTCTGGTGTTGTGGATCCCTACAGGTTTGCTTATCAGTCGTTATGAGCGTTTTTCCGGTCTTACTATGGCGTTAGGCAATATTCTTTTTTGCATTCCCAGTCTTTCACTTTTCGGTATTTTTATGACCATACCGCAACTTGGTCTGGGACGCCGTTCTGCAGTCTTGGCGTTAGTGCTGTATGCTATGATGCCCCTGGTACGCAACGTGTACAGGGGCATCAAGTCTGTGGATAAGTATGTGGTGGAAGCGGGACGAGGCATGGGAATGTCCAATCGGGAGATACTGTGGCAGATTCAGCTCCCCCTGGCCTGGCCGGTTATTTTTGCCGGTATTCGCATTACCGTGGTCCTGGTAACTGGTATTGCTACAATTGCCACCTATATAGGAGAAAGGAATCTGGGGCGGCTTATTCAGCACGGTATAACCCGTTCCAATGCTGAAATGATCATTACTGGTGCTATACTTGTTTCTATCCTGGCGCTTTTTTTAGATTATCTTCTGGGTAAGGTAGAAATGCGCCTTGTTTCACCGGGAACGCGTTCTCCAGAGATGACTAAGGAACAGGAGGAGAGTTTTTGATTAAGTTTGAAAAGGTTAGCAAGGTGTTTCCCGGAACTAAGAAGCCTGCGGTGGAGGATCTTTCTTTCGAAGTGGCCCAGGGAAGTATCTGCGTATTTGTCGGTCCTTCCGGATGTGGAAAGACCACCGTTCTGAAAATGATAAATCGCCTAATAGAACCTACTACGGGCTCTATCTTAATCGAAGGAAAAAACATTATGGGAGCTGACCCGGTTCAACTGAGAAGAAAAGTTGGTTACGTAATCCAGCAGATAGGCCTCCTTCCTCACCGAACAGTTTACGAAAATATTGCATTGGTACCAAGTTTATTGCGCTGGTCACACAAAGCAATCGAACAACGGGTTCAGCTTCTTCTGAATTTGATTGGGCTTGACCATGAAGAGGTTTATCACAAATATCCCGGGCAACTTAGCGGTGGCGAGATGCAGCGGATAGGGGTAGCCAGGGCACTGGCTGCGGATCCTCCTATTATGCTTATGGACGAGCCTTTTGGAGCGGTGGATCCTATTATCCGCCAACACCTGCAGGAGGAGTTTTTAAGAATACAGCAAGAGATGAGAAAGACCATAATATTTGTTACTCATGATATTAACGAGGCCGTAAAAATGGGTGATGTCATTGCCATCATGAATCAGGGGCAACTGGTGCAATATGGTAAACCTATAGATATACTTGCCCGCCCCGCCAGCAGGTTTGTGGTAGAGATCCTGGGTGAAGATAGGACCATGAAACTTTTGGATCTTATGAAGGTAGAAAAACTGATGACTTCTTTTAAAGAACACAGTCAATGGGAAAAAGGAGAATGCCCGGCAGGAAAATTTCAAGAGAATGTGGAGATTGGACAGAACGGTCATACAGTTTTAGAGGCTCAACAATCAGTCAAGTTTGCTCTGGAGGTAATGATGAGGGATAATTTGGACCAGGTAGGAGTGCACCAGGACGATACCTTGGTGGGAACGCTGGGCTGGGAAAATATCAAGAACTTTATTAGCCAGCTGGAAAAAGAGGCGGCCTATGAGCATTGAAAGATTTATAGAAGCTCTGCTGGTGCGGTCCGGCCCCCATATCCTGGAGCATCTTCGGCTGGTGTTGTTGGCTTTGGGTTGTGCCCTGGCCATTGCGTTTCCCCTGGGGGTGCTTTTTACCCGTGAGAGGTTTCGAAGTTTAGGGGAGAAAGCTATGGCTATTCTGAATACCGGGCAGGCTATTCCACCCCTGGCAGTGATTGCAATGTTTTTGCCTCTTTGGGGCCTTGGTTTTAGACCTGCAGTCACAGCTCTGGTACTCTATTCACTCTTGCCTATCGCTCGCAATACCATCGCCGGGTTGGCGGGAGTTCCAGCAGAGGTGAAAGAAGCAGCCCGAGGAATGGGGCTGAACGGGAGGGAGGTCTTCTGGCAGGTGGAGCTTCCTTTGAGTATACCTGTTATTATCGCTGGGGCAAAAACATCGGCAGTCTTGACGGTTGGCACAGCTACCCTGGCGGCTTTAGTAGGGGGTGGGGGGATGGGAAGGGTGATTTTTGCCGGCATCGATATGTTTTGGCCTGAATTTATTATCGCTGGAACCTTGATTATAGGAGTTATTGCTATTGTTTTAGACCGTCTGTTGAGTTTGCTGGAAATTGTTTTGGTGCCCCCGCATTTGCGCTGATTGAACAATTTATGCATATAAAGCCGTCACCGTTAATATTGGGCGTATTGTTTGTTTCGTAAGGGGGCAGGTAGAAAAAAATGAATAGGGGGAGGAAAAGATGAACAAAAGATTGTTAAAAAGAATATCCACAGTGATTGCCACACTTTTACTGCTCTTGGCCCTGGTAGGGTGTGGGAGCCCGATCGGGGAGGAAAAGCCGCCGGTCGTGGTCAGCTCTAAAACCTTTGTGGAGGCCATAACTATGGGGAACATGACTGTACACTTGCTGCGGGATAGGGGATATGAAGTAGTTGATGAGTTAGGGCTGGGGGAGGTGGCCGTTATGAGACCGGCCATTACCGCTGGCGAGGTGGACCTTTACTGGGAATATACAGGGACTGTACTGATGGCTGTCATGGATTATGAAGCTGTTGCGGATTCCAATGAGGCATACCAGAAAGTAAAAGAGTGGGATCAGGAGGAGAATAATTTGGTCTGGTTGGATTATGCTCCTGCCAATAATACTCATGTTATATTTATTTCCCAGGAGCTTTATTCTGAGAAGGGATGGGAGACAATTTCTGAGTTGGCTGATTTTGTAGGAGATGCCCAAGAACCTTTGCGTATGGCTCTTCCTACGGAGTGGTACGAACGTGGTGATGGGCTTCCTTTTTTTGAAGAACATTATGAATTTCTATTTGATCATGGCGAGCTCCAATTTGTGGAACTGGGACTGGCTTACGAAGCAGTAGGCAGGGGGTTGGCCGAGGTGGGCATCGGAGACGCCACGGAAGGCAGAATTGCCCAGTTTGACCTTGTTGTGCTTGAGGACGACAAACAGTTTTTTCCCGCTTATAACCCTGCTCCGGTGGTAAGACAGGAGATTCTTGATATCTACCCGGAGTTGGCCGATGTGTTAGAAGAGCTTTCAACCCATCTGGACACAGAGACTTTAACTCTTTTGAATAAGGAGGTAGCAGTTGAGGGGAGACAGCCTGAGGATGTCAGCCGTGATTTCTTGCTTGAAAAAGGTTTAATAGAAGATTAAGTCAGTGGTGACCCGTACAAAACAGTATACCTAAGGAAAAAATGTCTATAAGGCCGGCTTAAAAGGGTAAAGGGCTGTTGACGTTGAAGTTTGTAAAGGAATAGCTTGGAATAATACCGCGCCTTGACTTAAAGGACTACCGATGTCTTACGGTAATTTTGACGGATTTATGTTATGAAGGAAAGTAGAAAGAATAGCAGGTTTTGGTGGGAAAAGGTGAAAGCTGATGGATCTGGGTCCCCGTCTTTCTGCTGTTGCTTCTCTGGTTCCACCGGGGATTGTGGCGGCGGATATTGGTACTGAACGGGCTTTATTGCCCGTTTACCTTGTAAAAATTAAAGATTCTCCAAAAGTTGTTGCAGTGGATAAATCACCCCACAACGTAAAATTTGCAAAGGAAACAATACACTGCTTTGATCTGAAACGTGAGATAGAAATACGCTGGGGTGAAGGTTTTTCGCCGCTGAGGGAAGAAGATGGAGTGGAGGTAGTTATTGTTGCAGGGGTGGGCGGAAAGACTATCTGCGAGATGCTTAAAGACTTACCACCCTTTGTCGAGAGATGCAGGCGCCTGGTGTTTCAGCCCATGGGAGATGCTCCCCTGGTAAGGCAATGGCTTGCAGTACATGGTTTTAGTTTTCCTGAAGAAAAATTAGCCCTGGAGAAAGGGCGCTATTACCCGGTTATCGCTGCAGAGAAAGGAAGGCTTGCCTTGGAAGACCCCTTTTTACTGGAGATAGGACCGGGCTTGTTGCAGGGCAAAGATCCCTTGTTAATCTCCTGGTTGAATGCAGAATTGGAACGTTGCCAGAGTATTGTATTGGAGCTTAATCACTCACGAAAGCAAGAGGATCGACTTAAGGCAGAATATTATCGAAAACGCTGTCTCAAACTGGAAGGAGTGCTGGAAGATGTTCGCGACTGGGAATGATGTTGTTGCTCTCTTGGAGGAGATCGCACCCATGGACCGTGCTTTTACGGGAGACAACAGCGGGCTGCAATGGGGAGATCTGCGATGGGAAGTTCCCGCCGTGTTGTTGGCTCTGGATTTTTGCGAACAGGTCCTTATAGAAGCTTTGGAAGCAAATGCAACTTTTGTTTTTACCCATCACCCTTATCTTTACAGGCCTTTTAAAAAACTGGATCTTCGTAACAGGCAGGATGAACTTGTAGCCCGTGCCCTTAAAGAGGATATAACCCTTTTTTCCTCCCATACCAACCTGGATGTAGCTCCTAAAGGTGTCAGTCATGCTTTGGGAAGTCTTCTAGGGTTGAAGAAAATGGTTCCTCTCTACCCTTTGGGTGAAGAGGAACTGGAGAAGCTGGTAACATTTGTTCCCGAGGATCAAGCCGATAAGGTGCGGGACGCTGTTTCTGAAGCTGGAGCCGGCTGGATAGGCAATTACAGCCATTGTACTTACCAACTGTTGGGGACAGGAACTTTTCTTCCGCGAGAAGGGACCTCGCCCTATATTGGCAGTGAAGGCCGTTTGGAGACAGTAACTGAGTACCGATTGGAAACAATAATGCCCCGCAAAATGCGGAAAGCTGTTTTGGATGCACTTTTTTTGGCACACCCTTATGAAGAGGTTGCTTATGACCTTTATCCTTTAGCGAACAGAGGGGAAGTCTGGGGACTGGGAACGGTGGGCATCCTAGAGAAAAAGCTATCCCTGGGGGAATTGGCAAACCTGTGTTTGCAGAAGCTCCAAACCCCCTATTTAAAGGTGCTGGGAGAGCTTCAGGAGGAGGTAGAGAAGATAGCTGTCTTGGGCGGAAGCGGAGGAGGTTACTTGGAGAGCGCTGTAGAAGTGGGGGCTCAGGCCTTTATTACTGGTGATGTGGGTTTTCACGAGGCGCAAAAAGCTAAAAGATCAGGGCTGGCTTTGTTGGACGCTGGCCATGAAGCAACGGAAAGACCCGTGTTAGAGCTGGTGGCAGGGCAGCTGCAAAAGGCTTTATTTCGAAAGGGACTAAAGACTCAGGTATTATTATCGGGGGCGACAACGGCCCCGTGGCAAATCTATGAGTAGAAGGTAGGTATAAAATCCTATCTTTTTTTATGCCATAATTGAAGGGGATGAGTAGTATGGACCAATTAAAAATGCTTTGGGAGCTTCAGGAGCTTGAACAGCAGATCAAGCAAAAAGAAAGCCAGTTGCAGAACATCCCCAGTGTCTTGGAACATCAAGAGCGTTCTCAAGAGTTCGGAGAGTTTCAACAAAAGCTGCAAAAGGAAGAGGAAGAGAAGAGGAAAGCCCAGAAAAAGCAGCGAAGCAAGGAGTCAGAATTACAGTCGATAAGTGCTTCAATAAAAACGGCAAAGGATAAACTCTACAGCGGAGAAGTCCAAAGTGCCAAGGAATTGGAGAGCATGGAAAAAAACCTTCAGGCTATGCAATCAGACCAGTCCGGGTTGGAAGAGGATATTTTGACCCTTATGGAATTTATAGAGAATTTAGACCAAGAACTCCAAGAGCTCCGCAAAGAGGAAGAACAAAAAAAAGAGATTTTAGAAGAATGGAGGCATAAAGCTCAGGAAGATTTCTCCATTGCCCAGGAAGAACTGAAAGATCTGCAAAGGCAGCGCGAGATATTGGTCAGGCAAATTGAAGAACCACTGCTAAAAAAATACTATCAGCATTCTGAAAGAGCAGGGGGAAGGTGTATTTCTGTGGTAAGAGAAGGTTTTTGCGGTATATGCCACGTTTCTCTGCCTTCTGCCTTTAGGGCACGCATGTTAACTCCGGGGCAGCTGGTCTACTGTGAAAATTGTGGTTCGTTACTTGTCCCCGGGGATTGAATACGGAAAGAGGCAAAAAGATAGTTTTGGAATAACACTTATTTATGGGGGAAATAGTTATGAACAGTAGAGCAAGAGGTGCTCTGGCTGTGATCTGTAGCGCAGCAGCTATCTTTTTTCCTGGGGCCCTGACTTTTGGTTTTCCGGGAGTTATGGCGCCCTATTGGCAAGATTTGTTTGGTGTGGGACAGGGTGCCACCGGGAATACTCTTTTTTTCTTGCTGGCTGCGGTGGGTATTTTTATGTTCCTGGTGGGCAAGTGGCAGGAAAAAGTTGGCATCAGGGTCATGATGTTAGTAGGAGGTATAATTTGTGCCTTTAACGTTCTCACTGTGGTCTATGCTACCAATATTTATATGGTTTATATGTGGGCTTTTGTTAGCGGGATGGGGACCAGTTTTGTTTATATACCTGCCATGACTACTGTCCAGCGATGGTTCCCAAGTCGAAGAGGCCTTGTTTCAGGGATTGTAAACCTGGTCTATGGTTTTTCGGCGGCCATCATGGTTCCTGTTTTCAGTATTTTGCTGCTTAGTATGGGGTATATCTCTATGAACCTTTTGGCAGGAGCTCTCACTCTTGCAGTGGGTGTTGTGGCGGCGCAATTTACGGATACTCCGGAGGGCCTCCAGCAGAGAGAAAAGAAAAAGCTTGATAAGCTGTCGGCACAAGGAATACAGGATAGTGTTTCGAGGACGATGGAGCAAGATGTTTGGAAGAAAAAAGAGCAGGAAACTGGCACGCCCGTTCCAGCGGGTAAAATGCCTGCAGATGCTGTAGATTCTTTAAAGCGGGACCGTGTTTTTTCAGTCAAGGATGCTGTAAGGACCAGGAGTTTCTGGCTTTTGTGGCTGGTCTGGGCTTTGCAAGGTGCTGCAGGTATCGCTATGGTAACTCTCTCTGTCGGTTTTGGGATCTCCATGGGTTTTCCTCTAGATTCTGCTGTTTTTATCCTTACTACATTTAATATTACTAATGGTCTTAGCCGTATTGTTACCGGTTACTTTTCCGATATTGTAGGGCGTAATCTGACTATGGCTCTGTCTTTCTTTGCGGCCGGTTTGGCCTATTTCTTACTTGGTTATGTGCATACCCTTGCTTTAGCAGCAGTATTGGCTGCCGTTATTGGTTTTTCTTTTGGTACGCTTTTTGCCGTTTCGGTACCACTTATTTCCGATTGCTTCGGGTTGAAACATTTCGGTGCCATTATGGGCCTGGTCTTTACAGCTTACGGTTTTTTGGCGGGAATATTAGGGCCGTCCCTTGGAGGATATATTCTGGATGTTACAGAAGGGAACTTTTTAGTTGTTTTTATATACCTGGGTATTTTTTGCCTTATTTCTGGCGTCTTAATAAGTTTTGTAGTCCCTCCTGAACTTGAAGATAATAGACAGGGGGCATGAAATATATTGTATACAATATAACAAGGGTTTGTTTCCCTGAGAGAGACGTTGACTATGTCTTCTATAAAAAATTTAGTTCAAAAAAAAGAGATAGGAAGTGCTTTTTTTGTATGTAGGCAAAATTCCACCTGATGTTCTAAAAAAGCAGATATTACCTTTTTTAGGGGCAAAGCGGGCGGAGGTTTTGGTTGGTCCGAAGTTTGGTGAAGATTGCGCTGTCCTGGAATTGGGGGATTATTTGCTTGCTCTTTCCTGTGATCCTATTACAGGAACAGCTTCAGATTTGGGTAGGTTGGCCGTACATGTTTCCTGCAACGATATAGCTGCTACCGGTGCAGAGCCTGTGGGATTACTGCTGACCTTTTTATTTCCCCCGCAGACTGCTGAAGAAGAGATGCAACTGCTGGTAAAAGAAACCCACCGGGTTGCTGGAAATTTGGGTGTAGCCATCCTGGGGGGACATACTGAGGTAACCTCTACTGTTCAACAGGTTGTTATAGCGGCCACAGCCTTGGGGAAAGTAAAAAGGGAGCACCTTGTTACTAGCTCTGGGGCGAGGGCCGGTGATGATGTTATTATCACCAAGTGGGCTGGATTAGAAGGAACAGTTATTCTTGCTACTGATTTGGCTTTCAAGCTGAGAGAAATATTGCCGGGAGAGGTTATAGATAGGGCAAAAAAGATGGGGGAGTATTTAAGTGTTGTTCCAGAGGGGATAATTGCTGCGAAGGCAGGTGCTACTGCTATGCATGACGCAACAGAAGGAGGAGTTCTCGGGGCGCTGGTGGAATTGGCCTCGGCCTCAGAGGTGGGGATGGAAATATGGCAGGAGGCTATACCCTTAACGGACGAAACCAGGTTGATCTGCCAGAGCCTTCAGATTGATCCATTGGCTCTTATTTCAAGCGGGGCAATGTTGATCACATCTCCTGCTGGATCGGGGATTCTGGAGGTTCTAGAGTCTGCCGGAATTACCGCGCATGTCATCGGCAAGGTTTCTTCCGGTCCGGATATGGTTATGGTCAATGAAGGACGTAAAACAGAACTAAAAGCACCCTTGCGGGATGAATTATACAAAGCGCTGGAGCGTTTTAGTAGATAATACTGATCATAGAAAATATTATGAGGGTTTTTAATATGGAAAATAATAGTCGTCACCTCGTTTTTATTATTTTTTGCCTGCTTTTCGTCATGGTTCTTTTTTTACGATCCAGCCTGGCCGTTATGGTTCATGACTTAATGGAGGCCTTTTCTATTTCCTCTTCTTCTTTGGGGGTAATGGCTGCGGTATATTTTTGGATCTATGGTTTGGTCCAGGTTCCCGTTGGCATTTTGGCTGATAGAATAGGAGTAAGATATACAGTTTTCATTTTTGGTACTATTGGGGTGGTCGGGGCATTTCTGTTTGCAACTTCACAAACGGTGGAGATGGCAACTTTAGCCAGGGCTTTAACGGGCTTGGGAACTGCAGGAATATGGGTTCCCGCACTCAAATATCTTTCCCTGGCCTATTCTCCACAAAAATTTGCCAGTCTGATAGGCCTTATTAGTTCTGTCGGATGTTCGGGTTTGATATTCTCCTCATACCCTTTAGCATTTATAATTGAGAGAACCGGCTGGAGATTACCTTTTATTGTGTCCTCAATAATACTTTTAATTTTCATTATTTTTGCCTGGCTTCTCATGAAACCACAAGCAAATTCTTCCGCTATACAGTATGATATTGGAGAAAACAAAGAAAATATTGAAGAAAGCAAGGAGCCTCGTTTTATAGATGAAGTAAAAAACTATTATAAATTTATTTATTTTATTGCTTGGGCTTTTTTTGTTTACGGTGTGCTATTTAGTTTCCAGATGTTATGGGGAGTATCTTATTTACAAGATGTCTTTTCCATTGGCCGGGAAGTTGCCGGATTAAACTTGATGTTTATATCTTTTGGCTTGATTATCGGTGGTCCTTTTTGGGGAATTATGTCAGACCGGATTTTGAGAGCCCGCAAGCTCATTCTTATTTTGGGAACGATTGGTTTTCTAACTACACTGGTTATATTTCTATTTCAAACTTATTATTGGGGGTTTTGGCTCGTTTCACTTAAGTATTTTTTCCTGGGATTTTTCGGCACGGTTTTTCTAATAAACATGACGTGCGTCAAGGAATATTTTCCCTTAAAAATAACAGGCACTGCTTTAGGGGTATTAAATACGCTTATGATAATCAGTGTGGGCATCTTCCAAGGTATTACGGGGCTGTTTATTGAGCACTTTAGTGCAAGCCTCAGCCCTTTTATGGCTTACTTTTATGTTTTTTTGCTTTATTGTATTTGTGTTGGTCTGGCCCTTCTCATAACTTTGTTTATTCCCGAAACATATAAAAAACCGTAAAGGAATAACTTGGTTTTTTAGGTCTTTGGGTTGCTCCAAAATAAATTATAGAAAAGGAAGACGATTATTCTTTCCGCTTCCCTTGAGTTTAATTGATGGTTTTGGGTCAAATTATGAAAACACGTAAAGTGTATCCGCTAGTTGATCTGGGCACAAAAAAAAGGTATAATCACTTTCAGAGAGTCTCAGAGAGCTCCAATTCTTCGTATTTGGGAGTAGTTAGCGGCCTGGTGGCGCTCCCGGACTTCAAAT
>CAZMLU010000048.1:0-11800 GCA_964567295.1 uncultured Desulfovibrionaceae bacterium | reverse complement strand
CGATTTTTGATTATACATAATTTTTGAGGCACACTCTTTTTAGAGACGTTCTAATATTAATAACGGTATTTTTGAAAAAATCTAAGTCTATTTCTTTTAATGGCCCTCTTTCTTTTCAGATAAAATAGAAAAAGGTAAAAACAAATTAACCCCAAGCCACCTGACAGATATAGCTTGTTGTTATTTGAAACAGTTTCACCAGTATATCCCGCTGGATTCACTTCTGTCTCGATAAATCTTTTTCCATCTATGAGAATAGAACCCAAGTCTTGATACATGAAATTTTGAGGTTGCTTTACACTTATGGACTTATTTACCAGGATACCTTCATCGGCAGCCTCGAGGATATCATAGCTTTTTTTCAAATTATCGGGAGATATGTTTTTATGTAACAGTCTTGTTAGTTTTTCATTCTCTACCGAAGCGAATTTAGCCTCCGGCATTGTTTCTTCTAAATCTTTTAGATCAATTTTAATATCCATAAATTCCCGGAATCCATAGTCCAACAATGTTATAGTATCTTCATAACTATGAACCCTGCTTTGGGTATTTATTACTACCACAACCAGTTTTCTGTCGTCTTGCTCAGCAGCAGTTATAAGGGTGCAATTGGCTTGTGAAGTCCAACCGCTTTTACTGGCTAAAATTCCCGGATACTGGGAATTGCCATTTAAAAGAGAATTTCTGCTATGAAAATATCTTGCTTCCTGCTGTTTATTAGTTGGCGGCATTTCATAGTATGTTTCGCTAAAAAACTCTGTGAACTTTGGGATTTTAATAGCTTCCATCATTATTTTCGCCATATCATGAGCAGTTGTATAATGATTGTCGTCTGGTAGTCCATGTGGATTCACAAAATTGGTATTCTTAGCACCGACTTGTATGGCTTTTTTGTTCATCGATTGAGCAAAATTTTCAACATTCCCGGAGATATGCTCGGCAATACCGTTGGCGGCGTCATTGGCAGAAGCTATTGAAAGGGCATAAAGTGCATCTTCAAGAGCCAACTCTTCATTTTCGTCCAGAGCAACATGTGAGGAGTTCCTGCCAATAGAAAAAACGGCTTCGCTGCTCATGGTAACAATGTCAGTTAAATTCCCTTTTTCCAGAGCTAGCATCCCTGTCATTACTTTCGTTATTGAAGCAGGGTAATGTTTCTCATGAAGGTTTTTCTCAAAAAGAACTTGTCCTGTATTGGCGTCCATTAAGACTGCAGCTTCTGCATTTAATTCAGGGTAAGGGCATGTTCCTGCTGATACAGAGGAGCTAATGCTCATAATAAGGAAAATTAGTATAGATAATAACAAAGTGCGTTTCATATTTCTCATGACAATATTAATATTTTCACTCCCAGAAGTAAGTTATAAGTTATACTTAACTAATTTGCTTTTTACTTAATTTTTCCTTTAATAATGATGCAAAAAAATATTATTTTCTGGAGCCTGCCAGGAAATTTTGGCCCAGAATTTAAAGTCAAGGATTTTCATCCAGTGGAGTGATACCCATTTATCCAAAAGATTGAATGTGCAATAGTCAGGCAAAGTCGAAGATTTCCATCGATTATTGTAGGGCAATGATAGCCCCAACCAAGATATTTTTTCTACCTTGATTTATTACAACAAACAGCATTGCAGTAGTTGATTCAATAAAACATTATTGGTTGAAGGAATTCATATCTATTTGCAGAATAGTTTGCAATATAGTTTTTTAAGGCTTGTTTCTGGAAATATTAAGCAATTTGGCGATAGAGGTGTTAAATGCCTTTATTATCTTTGATTTCATCGAATATGAACCAGCTGGGAGAAGCCGCTTCTTCGAACAAGCCCTTGCTGGATTTATGCTGATCCTTCAGCACACCGCTTGATTTCAGATCTTTCCAGCTTCATTAGCCGACAAAACAAACATAAAATTATTGCTGCTGGCGATCTCAATATCCTTTATGGCTACGGTGAGTATGGCAGCCTTTACTGGAAAAGACGCTACGATACTGTATTCGACAGCATCTCTGCCCTTGGACTGCGCTTTTTTGGCCCCCAAGACCCCCGATGGAGGGGAGCAGGCCTGGCCCTGACCATCAGAACTGCCTTTAGATAGTTATAATGTGCCGACGTTCCGTACTCACAGAGCAAAACCGGAAACAGCAATGCGGCAATTCGATTTTGTGTTTGCTCCCGAGAGCATAACTAAGCAATAACTCAATTGCTGGCCGAGTGGAAGTTTACAGAAGGTTTCTCTTGGAAATTTGCTCTGGAAAAGTTTGCAGGAAATAGATGAGTTAAGATATTGTGATTTATAAAACAACGAATTTCAGGAAAAAGGAAAGGGTTTTCGTGTAAACCAAACCAGTCAAGGCGGATAGATGGCGCTCTCATCCCTGGCGAAGAAAAAGCAGTATATCCTCAAAGCACTTATTCTTTAGAACAGGTAAAAGAAATGGTAAAAGGTCGAAATGTTCATTTGCTAGAAGCAAAGAGAAAATTGAATCGTACTGTAATTGGTCAGGTATTAGTGGGGGAAAGCTTGCTAAAACATGTTTTCGACCCTGCAGAAGTTATTAAAGTTGCTGTATGTGGGGAAGGAAATCCAGATCTCGAATGGTTTTGTAGACAGAATGAAATCAAGGTTACTTTATTCCCGCAAGTTCAAACACAGAAAACACCAAAAAATGCTGATAATGAACCTCCGGCTCCTAAGATGCGTGAAGATTATCGTCAACCCCCTAATCTTGACAGGTTCAGAGCTTTTTTGGCTGGCTGGACAGATGCTGTTAAAGGGAAATTATATGCAAGTGTGTATAATAAAAAGACTCATGCTAACATGGGTAATTTGTTCGGTTGGATTTATGGTGAACAGCCATGGGAACATTATCTTGTTCACGCGAATGAAGAATGGCAAAAAAGTGAACTTGAGTAAAACTCTTTGGATGGCTCACCGCGTTTCTGTCCGGACAGTCAATAGCAGGGCAGAATGAGGAAGTAGCGAGCACTACCGCCTTTTTATTGGTCTCAAACCTTGATTCTTGACATGAAATGATGAGGGTGGTTTAAATATTGAACAATGTCATAGATGGCATAATGGGTTTATGCGTGGGGGACGCTTTAGGAGTTCCGTTTGAATTTAAAAAAAGAAATGAACTAAAAAGAAAACCGGTAAAAGATATGCTGGGGTATGGAACTCATAACCAACCGGCAGGAACCTGGTCCGACGACACCAGCATGAGCCTCTGCTTGTTAGATAGCCTTTCCCAGGGATTGGATTACCAGGATATCATGAGAAAGTTTCTTGATTGGTATGATGAGGGGGCATACACGCCTTACGGAGAAGCTTTTGATATAGGTGGGACCACCAGGGAAGCTTTAGAACGTCTTGTTAAGGGAACACCACCTTTAAATTGCGGTGGGTCTTCCGAGCGTGATAATGGAAACGGCTCGCTGATGCGAATACTGCCCCTGGTTCATTATATTGAGGCTGATTACGGTGGAGATTTTAAAGAAAAGGATAAAGTTTTCAATATTATTCATAACGTATCTTCCCTTACTCACGCTCACAAACGTAGTCAGGTAGCTTGCGGTATTTATATCGCTATAGCTTCCAACTTATTAAACTGTACGAGCTTAAAAATGGCAGTAGAGTTAGGAATCTATAAAGCCGCAGAATATTATGGAAATCACCCTGATTATGTAGAAGAATTTACTTTTTTTAAGCGATTGCAGGAAAAGAACTTTGCAGAATTCCCTGAGCATTCTATAAAAAGCAGTGGTTATGTGGTTGACACCCTGGAAGCTGCTGTTTGGTGTTTGCTTAATTCCAGTTCTTATAAAGAGTGTGTGCTGAAAGCAGTTAACCTGGGTGAGGATACCGACACTGTAGCTGCGGTTGCCGGAGGGCTTGCGGGCCTTTATTACGGTTATGAAGGCATCCCCAAAGAATGGCTTAATACGCTTGCCAAGCGGGAGTATATCGAAAGACTATGTAACCGCTTTTTGTGTAAAAACCTTCGGTTAGAATGAGAGCTTTTCTAACTGCCAAGACGAATAAGCGAATCTCGATTAAGGAAAATAGGGATAACCCTTTCCCTGCAAAAATTTTCACAGGCGCACAGGAATGACTAGTTTACATAATAAAAATGACTGGTTTACATAACATGTTTAGATAAAAAGAGAGTGGGGGGCAGTCTGTATAAGGCTGCACAATTATTATTTTCGATATGTACTTAACTCTCGTTAAACGTTACAGTTAGTTGTAAGGATTGCAGCACCATTTTAGGGAGATATTATGCAAATCAAACGCAGCGATATAATAAGCATAAGACTTAAGATGGCAATAAATATTGTTTACAAGGGATAGATAGCCAAAAAAAATGGATATGTTTATATATAGACCTGGAAATTATAATAAAGAAGTCTCGGTAATTTCTACGAAAGACAACCATATATAGAAGTTTAGATGATTGTTTTTGTTTAGCATCCAAACAAAAAGGATTAGAAATGGTCTAATTGGTTGAATAAATGGCCATCAGAGAATTTGGAAAAAAAATGATAAAAAGAACGGCAAACTATTTGGAAGCCACTATTCAAGGGTTCTATTTGTACCTCTTCTTTTAAGTTAACATAATATATATTATAGGACGTTATTTCAAAAGCTTCTATTTACTTCTAACCTCCCCTCGCCTCCCCAAAAATATTCCAAGAAGGTTTTTGGGGCTCCATTCAAATATGTATAAAGCATTAAATGTTTTCAAAGGGGTTGACAGAAAAAGAAATAATGTATAATATAATCTCAATTGAATACTTTAAAGGCTATGAGCAGGATCAGTAAGAACTAAAAAGAATTGTACAGAGAGCTGCCACTCCGCTGAAAGAGCAGCCCCTTCTTTGTTCCGAAACTCACCTGTGAGCAGCGGGCTGAAATTTCATGGTATTAAGTATGGAAAGTAAGCCTAGACGGTGCTTTACCGTTAAATGAAGAACACTTGAGCGAGCAGGCTAATCTGCTAAGTAGAGTGGTACCGCGGAGGGCATACCTTTCGTCTCTATTTTTTAAATCTATTTTGGCGAGAGGTTTTTTTATTGACAATTTTACGATGAGGTGGTTGTAATGAGCGAAAGAGTTATGATTTTTGACAGTACACTGAGAGATGGCGAGCAAACCCCTGGGGCAAAACTTAACGCCCAGGAAAAATTGGAGATTGCCCGACAGCTAGCCCGATTAAATGTAGATGTTATCGAGGCAGGTTTTCCCATATCCTCGAGTGGAGATCTTCGAGCGGTGCAGGGAATTTCACGGGAAATTAAGGGCCCGGTGATTACCGCCCTGGCCAGGACGGTGAAAGAAGATATCGACTGTGCTTGGGATTCTATAAGAGAAGCTGAAAAACCGCGTATCCATGTTTTTCTGGCAGCCTCTGATATCCACATGGAGAAAAAGTTGCGCAGAGGTCCAGAAGCGTGCCTCCAGGAAGCTATACAGGCTGTAAAATACGCCAAGAGCTTTACCAACGATGTGGAATACTCCTTAGAGGATGCAACCAGGGCTCGTGAGGATTATATTTTAAAAGTCGTGGAGGCAGTTATTGACGCAGGAGCTACCGTAGTAAATATTCCCGATACTGTAGGGTATGCAGTTCCTGATGATTTTGGCAGGTTGATACAGAAAATCATGCATAATGTTCCTAATATTGATAAAGCTGTAATTAGCGTCCACTGCCACAATGACTTGGGTCTTGCGGTGAGCAATTCCTTGGAAGCAGTTAAATACGGGGCAAGACAGATAGAATGTAACATTAATGGTATTGGCGAAAGGGCAGGCAATGCCGCCCTGGAAGAAATAGTAACGGCAATGACCATCAGGAAAGACGGGTTTCCATATGATACGGAAGTCAAGTTAAACGAAATCTATCGCACCAGCCGCCTGGTAAGTAAGCTAACCGGCATCCCAATTCCTGTGAATAAAGCTGTAATAGGGATAAATGCTTTTGCTCATTCATCCGGTATTCACCAGGACGGGGTGCTTAAGGATAAAGAAACTTACGAAATTATTAACGCAGAATTAATAGGCGGCCAGGCCGGGCAGATGGTTCTAACCGCTCGCTCCGGTAGACATGCAGTGCGCCACCAGATGGAAGCAATGAACTTTGAACTGTCTGAAGAAGAATTTGAGTGTTTTTTCCAGCGTTTCAAGGAACTGGCTGATAAAAAGAAAGAAGTTTATAATGAAGATATAGAGGCTTTGCTCGTGGATGTTTCTTATACGGAGCCTACCTATGAATTGGAATATGTCCAGACTGTCAGCGGGACCAGGACCATTCCTGCTGCCGTGGTAAGGCTCTATAAAGGCGAGCAAAGTTTCGAAGAGGTTGCCTCAGGAGCGGGACCTATAGACGCCGCTTATAAAGCTATAGATAAGATCACCGGCCTTAATACCCGTTTAGAAAACTATAACCTGGGAGCCGTCACTAAGGGAATGGATGCTTTAGGGGAAGTATCCATCAAAGTAACGTACAAAGATAAAACACTTATTGGCCGCGGTGTAAGCACTGATATTGTAGAGGCCAGCGTTAAAGCCTATTTGGACAGCATTAACAAGCATATTCGCATGATTTCTCTCAACAATAACCATAAGGAATAACAGCCAAGAAATATCAACAGGCTAACATTTCTGCGAACCGATGTTTGGAGGTAGGCTAAAGTTGTGTTATAATATTAAAAAAATGAAGGTGGATGATTCGTTATGAAAAGTTTAACTGACAAGCAAAAGAAGATTCTTGATTTTATCAGAGAAGAGGTTGTTAACAGAAATTATCCGCCTTCTGTGAGAGAGATATGCCAAAAAATGAATGTTGGCTCCAGCTCCACCGTACATTCACACTTAAGAGCACTGGAGCGAAAAGGGTATCTTAAAAGAGATCCCGCTAAACCTCGGGCCTTAGAATTACTGGAGCCTTCGCAAAAGATTGAGCAGAAGAAAAAGCCCCGTTTAGTTCCACTGGTGAGCCAAGTTGCAGCTAATAAACCTATCCTGTCAGAAGAAAATATTGAAAGCTACATTGTTTTACCGGAAAATTATGCCGAAGGCGAGAAAGTTTATGTGATCCGTGTCAAAGGAGACGAAATGAACGGAGTTGGCATTTTACAAAACGATCTGATCATTATTAGACAGCAATCAACTGCTGAAAACGGTGAAATGATATTAGCTCTTATTGATAAGGGAGAAGTTATAATTAAAAAGTATTTTCAGGAAACGGGCCAATTTCAAATCCTGGGTAAGGTAATAGGTCTATTGCGTTCTTTTGAGTAGCTATAGAATGTCTCGTAAAATAGCGGATAATCCCAGTAAAACGTGTTGGTAGCTGACGCCTCCTTGGATATACACTGCCCATGGTTCACGCAAAGGACCATCAGCACTGAATTCGCTAGAGGAACCCTGCACGAAGGTTCCCGCGGCCATAAGGATGGGATCTTTGTAACCAGCTGTTACTCCGGGAACAGGTGTGACATATGAGTTTATCGGTGAAAAACTTTGGACAGCACGGCAAAAAATTTCTAATTCTTCCCAGTTTTTTAGGCGGACTGCCTGCACTATGTCCCCCCTTCTCTCATCTGCGGCAGGGTCTACTTCATATCCGGCTGTTCTAAGAGAAGCAGCAATAAGCACTGCTCCTTTAAGTGCCTCCCCCACAAGGTGAGGCGCATGAAAAAGGCCCTGGAAATAGGGTCTTTTATTATGGACAAATGCTCCTATATCTTGACCTAATCCGGGAGCAGAAGCAGCACTGCTGATGATAGATATTAGATCTGCTTTCCCTGCCACGTAACCGCCTGTAGGGGCAAGGCTTCCGCCCGGGTTTTTTATAAGGGACCCCGCGATTATATCGGCCCCCGCTTCTAAAGGTTCCTTTTTTTCAACAAATTCTCCGTAACAATTATCAACCATTATTACTGCCTGGGGGTTTATAGCGCGGATTTTTGCGATGAGTTCGGTCATCTCTTCTATAGTCAATGCTTTTCGATAATAATTATATCCCCTGGAACGCTGAATATATACTACCCTGGTAGGCTCTTGCAATATTTTATTTACTTCAATTTCTTTCTCGGGGTCTAGAAAGTCTTTTTCCTGCAGGCATTGGAAAGTAATATTCCATTCTGCAAGCGCCCCCTCCCCGCTCTCGATTAAAGCAGGAGGGGTTTTTTCTTTTTTCGGGGCTTTTTCTCCTCTTAAGGCCCGGGAAAGGGTATCATAAGGCTCCCCTGTTACTGATACGAGGCGATCCCCTGGACGTAATAGACCTCTCAAGCAGGTATATAGGGTATGGGTTCCCGAAACAAAATGTGGCCTAACCAGTGCCTTCTCGCCTCGAAAGACCCTTGCAAAAAGTGCTTCGAGTTTCTCTCTTCCCTCGTCACCGTAGCCATAGCCTTCTGAGGAGTTAAAGTGGTCATCGGAGATTTTTTCTTCCCGGAATGCATTTAAGACCTTGGCTTGGTTGAAAAGTGTATTCTCATTTAAGGCATGCTGTATGTCGACAGTGTTTTTTTCTGCTTCCGAAATCATTTTCACAATAACAGGACTAATTTCTAGTAGCTGCCACCACTCTGCCATAATACTAAGCTCCTTTATTGTTTAGGCCCTTTTCTGTGGTTTTTTCTGAAAAGAAGCTAATTCCCTGGCGTACTTTTCTTTTACCTCTGTATCTACTCGCACGTAATGCTCAAGGTATTCTACTTTTATAACCCTGGTTTTTTCGTGAAGGTGATGAAAAGAGGGCCACTTGTCATAAGGAATATACAATGTCATAAATAATTCATTATGGCTGAGTTTATTTTTGATTTTCTCTTGTAGTTCGTTTATACCGTATTCATTTTCTGCAGATATAAATACAGAAGAGGGATATTCCCGACTTAGTTTTTGCTTGAGTGCTGAAAATTCTTCTCGAGGCAGTGTGTCAGTTTTATTAAAAACGGTTATCTGCTGTTTTTCGCTAATATCTAATTTTGATAGAATTTCGTTTACAGCAGATGTGAGGTTATCAAGTTCGGGACTGGTTATGTCTACAACATGCAAAAGCAGGTCTGCTTCTTGAAGTTCTTCCAGTGTGGCGCTGAAGGCTTCAATTAGTTGAGGAGGTAAATCTTTAATAAATCCTACGGTATCGGTTAATAAAATTTTTTCACCGTTTTCCAGGGGCAATTCTCTAACAGTAGTATCCAGGGTTGCAAATAATTTATCTTCAGTAAAAACCTGTGAATCAGTAAGAGCATTTAAGAGGGTTGATTTACCGGCGTTAGTATAACCTGCAAGAGCTACCAATAGATACCCCTTATCCCTGCGACTTTCGCGATGTAGTTTCCTATGTTTTTTTATTTCATCAATTTCCATTTTTATGGAAGAGATTTTTCTTTTTATGCGCCTTCTATCGATTTCCAACTGTGTCTCTCCCGGTCCCCGGGTGCCGATACCTCCTCCCAAGCGTGAGAGCTGGGCGCCTCGTCCGGTTAAGCGCGGTAGAAGATAGTTTAATTGGGCCAGTTCAACCTGTAGTTTTCCTTGGCGAGAAAGGGCTCTCCGAGCGAATATATCCAATATCAGGGCGGTGCGGTCGATTATCTTTCCATCTATCAGGCTTTCCAGGTTCCTAAGCTGTGTAGGTGATAATTCCCCGTTGACGACAATTAGATCGGCAGCCATTTCGTCTCTTGCCGCTTCTATTTCAAGTGCCTTTCCTTTACCGATATAATGGGCAGGATCAATTTTCTCCCTTTTTTGCTGGACCCGGGCAATCACTTTTCCACCTGCAGTTTCTACCAGTAGCTTGATTTCTTCCAATGAAGATGAGGAGTAATCTTCTCCTTGAATTTGCAGGTCGATTATAATCACTTTCTCAGTGATTTTTGTAATATAAGTTCACCTCGCTCACATGATATCAACTTTTTTATTAAAAGGTTCTATCCCGGTTCATTTTCTGTTGTTTCTGGTGGAACAAGATTTATTGATAAATTACGAAAAGGAATTATAGTTGAAACAGCATGTTTATAAACAAGCTGCTGCTTTCCTTCAACGTCAAGGAGTATGGTAAAGTTATCGAAGCTGCGTATATTGCCTTTAATCTGGTATCCGTTCACTAAAAAAATGGTGCTCTGCATGTTATCTTTACGGATCTGGTTTAAAAACGTGTCTTGTAAATTGAATGGGCCTTTTGGCATATGTAACCCCTCCTTTATCTTTAACTAGACTATTCGGTATAAACGGCTAATATCCCTTCACTCTCATGCAAATATTATCCAAAAGTGGTTTTAAATCCATTGCGGGTTCAATTTTTAGCCAGTAAACCCTTGGATCAGCCTTAAACCAAGTAAGCTGCCTTTTGGCATAACGTCTGGTATCTCTTTTGAAGAGCGCGATTGCTTCTTCCCAGCTTCTTTTTCCTTGGAGATATTCAAACATTTGCTTGTATCCCAGGGCTTGAAGAGACTTCAGTCCGCTGTGGTATCCTTTTTTGAGAAGTTCTTTTACTTCTTCATGCAAACCTTTTTCTATCATTTTCTCTACCCTTTTGTCTATTTGAGTATAAAGTTTATTTCTCTCCATGGTTAAACCAATTATGGTGGGATCATACGGGCTAACTTTTTCTTTCGTTCTTTCCCACTGCCTGGATATAGGCTCTCCCGTTTGATAATAAAATTCTAAAGCCCTGGTTATGCGTTTGCTGTCATTGGGATGAATTTTCTCCGCGGCTGATAGATCAATATTTCGAAGTATATCATACATATGTTCGTTACCATTGTCCCTTATTTTCTCCTCCAGGCGTCTTCTTACCCTGGGGTTTACCTTAACACCGCTGAAATTATATTGATCCAAGAGGGCTTTTATGTATAACCCTGTTCCTCCTACCAGCAGGGGAAGCATCCCACGCTTATGAATGTCGTTTATAACTTCAGCAGCTTTTTTTTGGTAATCATAAACGGTAAAATTTACATCAGGTTCTACTATGTCGATCATGTGGTGCGCAACGATATTTCTCTCTTTTAAGGAAGGCTTGGCAGAGCCAATATCCAAATAGCGGTATACCTGTACTGAATCAGCAGAAACGATTTCTCCGCCAAGTAGTTGTGCGAGTTCAATTGATAATTTGGTTTTTCCCACTGCTGTTGGTCCTACTATTACCAACAGCGAAATTTTTTCGTTTTCCTTATGATGAGAATTCATACCTGCTGCTTTTCCAGTCAAGATTAAGACCGCCTTTTAAAATATTTTTCCAGTTCATTTTTAGCAATTTGGAAGAAGACCGGTCTTCCGTGGGGGCAGTAAAAGGGGTTATTACAATTCTCCAACTGCTTCAAAAGTGATTCTATCTCGTCTTTTGCGAGCCGCTGGTTAGCCTTTATAGCTCCTTTACAAGCCAGTTGGAGCAGGGTGTGTTTTTTAAATTCGTTATCTAGAAGATCTTGGCTGCCGACTTCTTCCAGGATATCCAATAATACTTCGGAGGTAATTATTTCTTGCAAAGCAAATGGGACAGCCCTCAAGACAAAAGTATGGCTCCCAAATTGCTCCATTTCTAACCCCAGTTCTTTCAGAAGGCCCATTCTAGTACTTATAGCCTCTGCAAGAGAAAGGGGCAATTCCAGGACAAGAGGTAGAGTTACCTGGCTTTCTCCAGCATCCTCTTTCTCTTTTAATTGAATTTGTTCCCATAAAACCCTTTCATGGGCAGCATGTTGGTCTAAGAAATAAAAGCTCTCCCCTTCTCTACCTTCTACCAATATATATGAAGAAAAAACCTGTCCCAGTATTCTACCCTTGA
>CAZMLU010000047.1:0-12404 GCA_964567295.1 uncultured Desulfovibrionaceae bacterium | reverse complement strand
GCCAAGTACTCCATCCTGGTGCTTGCTGGTGCCATGGCATTGCAAAGGATGGGTCTGGCCGATGAGATTATATTGGTAGCTTTTGGGTTGATTCTGGGGACTATTGCTATTTCAGCCATTTTGGCTTTTGGTCTGGGAGGCAAGGAGATTGCAGCCCGGGAGCTGGATGAATGGTTAAAGAATTATAAATCCAAGGAGTAGTTCAAAAAGTTTTAAAGTAGATATGAGACTAAATACAATTGAAGCGAGAATATATGCAACAGGGGAGCCTGCTTTATTAAAGGCTTCCCTCTTTTTTCAGGAAAATAATTATATTTTTTTCAGGAAGATAATTATAAAGCGCTTGGTGTTTCTCACAAAGAACGATGCTCTGTTCAATTTCAAGAAACTATGGTAATGTAAAGGAGAAAGCTCCGCCTGAGGCAATCGCTTTCTTGGACGAGATGACTACCTTGCAGGTGGAGGTTTTTGAAAGAACGATCTAATAGCTGGAGGAAAAAGCAATGGCCCTGGTTACTTTACAGGAACTATACAAATCTTTTGGTGAAAACAGTGTTTTGGAGGGAATATCCCTACAGTTTCACAAGGGAGAGAAGTTAGGTTTAGTGGGACCTAACGGCAGCGGTAAAACAACACTGTTAAAAATAATTACGGGCGAAGAAGAAAAGGACAGCGGAGACCTTTTCTTCTCAAAGGGCTTGACCTGGGGTTACTTGAGTCAGAAACCAGGCCTTTTGCCTGAGATAACTTTGCGGGATTACTTGTTCCGTGCTGTAGGAGATATTGTTTTTCTAAAAGATCAATTGGCTTTCCTGGAAAAAAAGATGTCTCTTCCCCACGTTAAAGAAAACAGGGAATTGACTGCTAAACTTATGGAAAAATACGGGGAGCTTTCCCACCTTTTTGAAGAAAAAAAAGGATACACCCTGGAAGCTCGCGTGGAAGATGTGGCCCGCGGGCTGGGCTTTGAGAAGGAGGATTTAGCCAGGGAAATGGCCAGCTTCAGCGGCGGAGAGAAGACCAGGGCACAGTTGGCTTCTCTACTTTTGAATGAACCGGAATTGCTCCTCCTGGACGAGCCTACCAATAGCCTGGATTTTGATGCTGTGGAATGGCTAGAAGGTTACCTGCAGAACTGGAGAGGTGCTTTGCTGGTGGTTTCTCATGACCGGTTTTTTCTGGATAGAGTGGTGCATGGCATTGCTTCCCTGGAAGAGAAGAAGGTCAAATACTACAGGGGTAATTATTCAGCCTTTATCTTTCAAAGGCAGCAAGATAGAGTAACCCTGGAGAAGACTTTCAAAAAACAGCACTCGGCCTGGAAAAAAGACCTGGAATTTATAAGGAATGCAAAGGCCGATGAAAGAACCAAAAAACAGGCTCGTAGCCGAGAAAAACGCCTGGGAAAAATGGAGCCCCTACAGGAATTGAAAACAGAAGAATCCATGAACGCGGATTTTAAATTCGCCGGAAGAAGCGGCAAGATTGTGGCCCGCTTAGAAAATGTCTCCAGGTATTTCGGTGAATATAAAATATTTGACGGGGTTAACCTGGAGATAAACTGGGGGGATCGATTGGCCGTAGTAGGTCCTAATGGTTCTGGCAAGAGTACTCTTTTAAAAGTAATGACCGGAGAACTATTTCCAAACAGCGGCAAGGTATTTATTGGTCCCGCAGTTGAGATTGCCTATTTTGACCAGGAACAGAAGGAATTGCATCCCGAGAGCACCCCGCTGAAGATAATTTATGATGCCTCGGAGTTTACAGAGTCGGAGGCTCGTAAGCACCTGGGAAAATACCTCTTTAAGGGCGAAGAAGTATTCAAACGGGTGGGAGAATTAAGCGGAGGCGAAAAAAGCCGCTTGGCCATTGCTCTTATGGCTCTCAACCAGAGCAACTTTCTTATTATGGATGAGCCAACCAATCACTTAGATATAGCGGGAATGGAAGAGTTGGAAGCAGCATTGGACAATTTTCCGGGGACGCTTCTGCTGGTTTCTCACGACCGCTATTTTATTTCCCGTTTGGCAGCGGGGATCCTGGAAGTAAGAGAAAGCCAGGTGAGTTATTTTAAAGGCAGCTTTGAAAATTTTTTGAAGTTCAAAACTCAACAACAAGAAGGCCCTTCCTATTCTCGCGGGCATAGCGAGGAGAAAAAAAAGCGCTTGAAGCAGCGGGAGGAGGAGAAAAAGCAGCACCGCAAGCAGGAAGCTCAAAAAAAGCACCAACAGCGTTTGAAGGAAATGTTAAAAGCTCAGGAGGAAGAGATCCTGCAAGAAGAAGAAAGGGCGGCAGAACTAGAAAAAAAGCTGGCCGAGCAAGGTATTTACGAAGACTATGACAAGGCCAGGGATGTCATGGAAGAGCTCAAAAGAGTGCGGGAAAAAGTAGACGACCTTTATTCCCGTTGGGAAGAAATAGCTGGAGAGCTGGAGAATTTTTCAATGCCGGTGCAGTAGCTTTTCCTCTTCTATGATCTGGTGCAGGCGTTTTACCTGTAGTACAAAACTTTCCAGCCGGGCCTGTACCACTTGTGGGAAAACGCTCCCGTCTGTTTCAATGACCATGAAGGGAAGGTGTGGATTGCGGGTAAGGATGCGTTCTGTAAGCTTTTCGTCACGGGAGAAATTGGGTTTTTCTTGGGAAAGAGTTTTTCCGGCAACTGCCTCGGCCATGCGGTTTGGCATGCACCCGAAGGGGCCGATAGCGATAGCTCCTGAAACTTCATCGATAATTTCGTCGAGAGCAGTGGATACGGTAAGAATTGCTTCCCCCGTAAGTCGCGGGTTGATCAATTTTTCTCCACCAACCATGATTTTTTCAACATCGGTGAGCCGGTAGTGGTATAACTTTGACTCGGCCAAAGTTTGCTTGATTTCTTTTTCGAACCAACGCTTTACATGCCATTGTATTCGGTTTTTCCAGCGTTCTTTGAGTGTGGCATGGGGAGAGATACCCTTTTGAACCAGGTAGTCGCAGTAATAAATCCATTCGTTAATGGGTGCTACAGTGGCAATGATTCCTTGAGAAGCCAGATATTCCACCAACCCCTGGCAGGAAAAATTATCGTGCCTTACATAGATTTCCCCCAGCAATGCCACTTTGGGCACCTCTGCTGGTTCACTTACAAGCTCAATGGAAGAGAGTATTTCAGAAGCCCTTTCCAGTGCTTTTTTAATTTCACGCCATCTTCCCCCCTGGAGCAAAACATTATTTAGCAGGTTATATGCTTCCTGGTAGGCTTCCCGGGCTGCCTGACGGTCTAAAGCCACGACCATAAGAGTGTTGAAAATTTCATGCATGACATCGGCTATAACCAGGCCTTGCCAGGCGCGTAGGGCAAAACTCATACTTAACCCCCCGTAGCTGTTTTCGGCGCTCAGAGAAAGGGTGGTTACGTTATTGATTCCCTGGTTGTCCAGGAGGTGGTTAATGAAAACTTGGTACTGTCCGAAGCGGCAAGGCCCTGATGCATTAGGCATGAAATATACCAGCTGTTCCCCGTCATTATTGGGGTTTTCATCCAGGTAGCGCAGCAAGCTGCCTACTGTCAGCTGCAGGGGAAGGCATTCTTTGCAGCTGCTGTTGGCTCTCCCCAGTTTAAGTTCTTTTTCGTTTGGTGGAGGAAGAGGTATGCTGTTGATTCCTTGAGCGGTCATCACGGAAGAAAGGAGGGGGTTTCCCTGTTCACCCATGGAGGGAATTAGTACTTTTACCCTTGGGTCAGTTAGGGGAAGAAGGTCTCCGTCAGGAAGTTGGAGATATGTGCCTTCTTTTTTAAAAAGGGCCTTAGGACGTCCATTCATTTTTCCCTCAGCTATTGGAGTTTCTTTGAGGAAAGACTGCATGTAGCTGCTCACAATATCCAGAAATGCCTCAATCCTGGTGTCCAGTCCGGCATCGGCGGTGTGTCCATCCAGTTCCAGGGTAAGGGAAGGCTTGCTGCCCATAATTTCCCGGAAGTATCCTATCAGGAATGAATCGGGGCCACAGCTAAAGTTGGTGATGAATGCACCGAAAAGTTGTGGGTGCCGTGCTATCAGGCGAGCAGCCTGCAGGATTGCCTGCCCGCTGGACCAATACATTTCTTTATCTGTTTCTTCCTCTTCAAAAGGAAGAAATTCGTAGGGGACGATTTTCCAGCCCCGGGAAGCGAATTTGTGAGGAATGCCCAGGTTTGCAGTAACCGAAAACGCATTATAGGAACGTCCAAATAAGATAACGGCTTTTTGTTCAGGGTTTGCGGCCAACTCTTCCAGAAGTTCTTGACCGTAACGTTTAAATTGCTCGAGAGTTTCTTTCTGCATGGAAACAGCAAAGCGGTAGGCCCGGGAGGCTTCTCGGCCAGCATATCCCAATTTCCGCGCCAATTCGAGGAACTGTTTTTCCTGGGATTCATAGCCGGAAGAAAAATCCAGTACCGGAGTAAGAACTTTTTTGTCATCCCGCAGCTGTTGAAAAGCGGAGCGCAGGTAATATGGTTCGCCTTGTGAGAGAGGACAGGTTATAGAGACTTCATTTCCTTTACTGGCTGGAAGACCTTTTACCTGTGGCAGAAAAATGTAGTCAGGTTTATGCTTGAAAAGTTCGTAGATGTAGCCGTGGGCTAGTTCTACCGGAAAACAAAAAGGCGCTCCTTGATACTGTTGTCCGGCAGGATCAGGGTGGGAGGGAGTAATTACCTCAAAGCCCAGATAAGAAAAAAAGCTAAAATACAGAGGATAGAGGCTGTTTGTCATCAGGGAAGGGGTTAATCCTACCGTTTGACCGCTCGAGGTGAGGGGTGACGTTACCTTTTCTTGTCGGAAAAGCAGTTTTTCTCGCAGGTAAACCAGGTCAAGATTCTCAGCCTTGCGGGATGGTTGCCTGGAAATACCGCTGTAACGACTGCATCCTCCACCAAAGGGGTATTTTTTGCCTTCGATGCGAAGAACGTTTATAGTGCACCTACGGTCACATCCTTCGTCTCCCTTGCAGTCGAAGGGTTTTTCATACTGGATTTCCCTAGCTGCAAGCTCTTCCAGGTTAAAGCTATTTTCAGTAAGAAGACCCAGGTTTATTTTTTCGCTAATATCCAGGGCTACCCCAAAAGCTCCCATTAATCCTGGTTCCGGGGGGACTACAATTTCTTTGTTCAGAAGTGATGCCATGGCTATAGGAACTGCTTTGTTGTAGCAAACCCCACCTTGCATGAATATTTTTTGTCCGTCAGGCCTATTACCTTTAACGCGATTAAGGTAATTGAGGCAGATAGAATAGACTAACCCTCCCAAAACGTCTTCAGTACTAATACCCTCTTGGATGGCAGTTTTGATATCGCTGCCAATAAATGCAGCGCACTGGTCATTAAAGTTAGGGGGTGAGCTCGACTTCATAGCTCTTGGTGCGATGGAGGTCATCTCTACTTCAAGGGTTTCCCGTGCTGCTTCTTCCAGGAATGAGCCGGTTCCAGCAGAGCAGGCTTCGTTCATGGCATAATCTGCAGGAACCCCGTTAACGATATATGTGTACTTGGCGTCCTGACCTCCTATTTCAAAAATAGTATCCACCTGGGGATCGAAATATAAGGCGGCGGTGGCGTGGGCAATAATTTCATTGATAACCCCCTCAGTGAGGGCATGCATGGCGGCAATTTGACGCCCTGAACCTGTGACTCCCAAACCAATTATTTCCACGGTTTCGGGGACCTGTTGGGCCAAAGAAGTATAACAATTCCGGGCTGCTTGCACCGGATCACCCATGGTACGTAGGTAGATTGAAGCCACCAGCGCTTTATCTTCTTCCCGTAGGAGAACTGCTTTTGTAGTTGTAGAACCCACATCAAGCCCCAATAAAAGTCGGTCTTTCTCCCTGGCTTCATCCTTGAGGGTTTTCTTAAAAGTAACCAAGTCCCTGGCCTCTTCCAAAGTAGGGAGAAAAGAAAAGGAACTGTGCGAAGGAGCAAAAAGTGCTTCTTCCTTGATCTCTACTTCTTCAACTTCCTGATAAGCTCCCCATATTGCAGCACCCAAGGCTTCAAAATAAGGTGCCTCTTCGGGAACAACTACCTCCACCTCTTGCCTGAGAAAATCTACCATAAGATGGTTTTTGGACATGCCTCCTACAAGGAGAATGCTGTTGCAGCCTGTATTGCGGACCAATTCTATAATTTTTACTGCCACCATCTTGCAGAGTCCGGCGACTACTTTTCCCTTTTTTTCTCCTTTATTCAAGGCATGCGTGCAGTCACTCTTGCAAAAAACAGAGCAGCGCCCGGCTACAGGGTAAGGTTCAAATCCCCGGGCACTATTCAAAGCTTCTTCTGGATCCAGGCCCATCCTCTCTATCTGTTGCAAGAAGAATTCACCAGTGCCCGATGCACACTTGCTGCCCGTGTGAACATTTACGATACGCCCTTCCTTGCTTACTTCGTAGAGAATTACGGTTTCACTTCCGGCACTAACGATCGCATCAAAAGCGGTATCCTTCTTGCAAAAATCGTAAGCCAACTCAATAGCTTCAGGTTCGGAGATGCCAGGAACAGAAAGAAGATCTCTGAACCGCCGTCCTGTTATTGAAAGGCGTGCCCTGGATTCTTCGGGAAGCATGTTCATGAGAGTGCGTTGAAGCTCTCCTTCGTGAGTTATAGACGCCGTATCTACGAGCTGCAAATCATTCCCATTTTTTTCTACTGTTACCATGCTTATAGTTGCTGCTCCCATGCAGATTCCTTTAAATATCACTGTTTACACCTCTTCTAAGAATATAGTGCTATTAATTGAACAGGCTTTATCAATTAACCCTTTACAATATTAATTATTCTATATTACTTCATTTTTTCCTTGTAGTATAGTATTCGCATATAAGAAACTCTTAGTGAAATTTAATTTCGGCATCTACTTTTTACCATATATTCCTCAGGCAGAGGGCACATTATTTTATCTTTTCCAAGACCAGCAATTATGATAATATATAAAATGAGATAGAATATCTTATCACATAGATATGTGGAATGGAAAGTCAAAAAGATTATTGTAATACAAAAGATTGGAGGCACTATTCTTGCAAAGGGAAAGCATGGGAGAATTAAGGACCCTTTTAACCCACTCCAGTGATGCCCTTTTAATATCAGATCCGCAGGGAAAGATCCTCTATGTTAACCCGGCTATTGAAAGCATTTCCGGTCTCAATGTAAAAACACACCTTGGAAGGAATATACGTGACCTGATTAAGGAGAAATTAATTAACCACTCTGCCACCCTTGAATCCCTGGAACAGAGAAAAACGGTGACGCGAGAGGTGAAAACTATAGCGGGGAAAAGACTTCTTAATACCGCCTCACCGGTGCTGGATTCATCCGGAAGGTTGGAAAGGGTAGTCTGCAACATCCGTAGTTTCGAAGTTTATCCCTCCAGTGGAGAGGAGGCGGCTGAACTTCAACCCTACGAACCATATTCCCTGGAACAGGGTTTTCCCTACAGGTTAGTTAGTATTGATGATGGTGAATATGAAATAGTTGTAAACAGTAAGGAGATGGAGTCTTTGGTAGAACTTGCCGTGCATGTAGCACAGGTGGATTCTACAGCTATCATTTACGGTGAGACAGGAGTAGGGAAAGAACTTATTGCACGGTTAATTCACAATAAGAGCCCTCGCCATTCTGAAGGGTCATTTGTTAAAGTTAACTGCGCTTCTTTCCCTCCCAGTTTGATCGAGTCCGAGCTTTTCGGTTACGATCCGGGATCTTTCACCGGAGCTTTGAAAACTGGCAAACCGGGGTTTTTTGAATTGGCTGATAAGGGTACCCTTTTCTTGGATGAAATTGCTGAACTTCCTTTGGACGTTCAAGCAAAACTGCTGGGAGTTTTACAGGACAGACAAATTGTCCGTATCGGTGGCACCAGGCCAAGAGCACTGGATATTCGTATCATCGCTGCTACTAATCAAAACCTGGAGGAGATGGTGAGGGCTGGTTCGTTCAGGCAAGATCTCTTTTACCGTTTATATGTAGTGCCTCTGGAGGTGCCCCCTTTGAGAGATCGCACCAAGGATATTCCGGCCCTTATTCAGTATTTTAGTGTTAAATTAAAGCAAAGATATGGAATATATAAAGAAATGAGCCCTGCTCTCATGAAGCATCTAACCCTGTATAGATGGCCGGGTAATATTCGTGAACTGTTCAACCTGGTGGAAAGATTGTTAATCACAGTGTCTCAGGAAACTATAACTCCCTCACATCTCTCCGATACATACACTGACGAATCCAAAGCTATGCCCAATTTTGTGGTCAATGATAATGTGGGCTCCCTAAAAGAGATGGTCAGTGAATTTGAACTGGCGGTAATCAAAAAGGCCCTTGAACAATGCAATTCTCATCAAGAAGCTGCAGAGATGTTAGGGATCAGTCTTTCCAGCTTTACGAGAAGACTGAGAAAAATTAAACAAAGCGTTGATAATGGCGAGGAGCACTTTAATTAAAAGTTTTCCATCGTTTTTTTTTGAGGTTATAGTGACTTTTAAAGTTTTTTATGAGTAGCATCTCGTTCACATTTGACCAAGTGGAGCTGCCCCATAGTCAAAACTGACCAGCGCATAATAGAATTAGCGGTTGATTAGGTTTCGAATGAGCTGATATTCTCCCGAAAACCAGCTTTTTGTGGGGTAAAAATGTGTTGGCATAATAATTGCAATGATATATATATTGTGAGAAAAACATTTGAAAGGAGATGATGCATAGTGGAGGTTAAGGGTATAGACAAATACTGGAATCCTGTCCTGGAGACGCTGCCGCAAGAGAAGTTGAGGGAACTACAGTTTAAAAAGTTTAAGCGTATTGTGGAGTGGGGTTATAACAACTCCAGGCTGTACCGTCGACTTTATGACGAAGCCGGATTCAAGCCGGAAGACCTGAAGTCTTGGGACGATATATCTAAAGTGCCAACCCTCCAGAAGGAAGATTATCGTGACGCTCAGTATAAGGAGCCATGGCCCTATGGGGATAGCCTTTGCGTGCCGTTAGAAAAGGTTACCGAGTATCATCAGACCAGCGGCACTACCGGTCAACCGGTTTACCAGCCGGATACCTGGCAGGATTGGGAATGGTGGAGTGAAAGTTGGGCCTATATCCTGTGGGCACAGGGATTTAGAAATACAGACAGAGTGTTTATCCCCTTTGGTTATAACGTTTTTGTAGCTTACTGGGCCGGGCATTATGGCTGTGAAAAAGTTGGTTGCGAAGTTGTGCCCGGTGGAATATTAAACACCGAAGAGAGGTTGTTGAAGATCAAGGAGCTTAAGGCATCCGCTCTTATGGCGACTCCTACGTACGTATTAAGCATGGCAGAAACATGTCGTAACAAACTAAATATGAATGCTCAGGATTTGAACGTGGAAAAGATCCTTTGTGCCGGTGAGCCCGGTGCCAGTGTTCCTGCTACCAAAAAACGTATGGAAGAAGCGTGGGATGCAAAAGTACATGACCATGTAGGAGCTACGGAGATTGGAGGGTGGTCCTATGAATGTACTGCCCAGCCCGGGGGTATGCATCCTAATGAAGCTTTTTTCTTGGTTGAACTGGTAGATATAGAAAGCGGGGAGCCAATAGAAGAACCCAATAAGCCTGGCAAAATTATTATTACTGCTTTCGACCGCGAAGCCCAACCCTGCATCAGGTTTGACTCCAAGGATGTGAGCATGTGGGCAGAAGAGCAGTGTGAATGTGGCCGCACCTTCCGATTACTAAAAGGAGGTATTCACGGCAGGGTAGACCATATTACCAAGGTTAAAGGTGTTCTGTTCAGCCCTGTTTCTGTAGAAGAGGTGGTTCGTGGGATGGCAGAACTGGGGGATGAATACGAGCTCATTGTTTCCAAGAAAGGCGACACGGATGTTATTACTCTTAAAGTAGAGCTGAATCCAGAAGCTAACACCACGGACGAAGAAATATTACCTGAGCTGGCAAGGCAGTTGCGTCTCAAGACCAACCTTGCCTATAAGATCGAATTTCATCCCTTTGGCAGTTTGCCCCGTTACGAGATCAAGGCCCAGCGCTTTAAAGATCAGCGAAAACATGATTAAATGTTCCACTTGTTTTTAAGCATTAAAAATTATGATTAAGGAGGTTGAGTGTTAGTGCTTACTGCAGATGTTGACATAAAGGAGATGGACAGAGTTATAAAGGAGTTAAGAGAGAACGCCCGTTATCTGATGGAGATATCAGGAGGAATGCAGTGTGTGGACAGGAACTGTGACAGGATCCTGGCCAGCGTCAAGATGCTGGAGCTAAACATCTCTGATGTAGCAGACATCTTAGACTGAAGAAGGAGGAAGAGAAACTTGAACTATGTCATAATAGGCAACAGTGCTGCTGCTGCCGGCGCCATAGAATCCATACGCCGCCATGATTTACAAGGCAGTATCACCGTCGTTTCCAACGAAAAAGAACATATTTACTCTCGTCCCTTAATTGCCCACTATTTGGCCGGCGAGGTAGAAGAAGACCGCATGCCCTACCGCCCCTTTGACTTCTACGAGACCAACGGGGTAGAAACCCTGCTTGGGGTAACCGTCACGGGCATTGACCCCGTGGCCAAAGAGCTGCGCACAGATAACGGCATTATTAACTACGACCGGCTCCTTATCACCACCGGCTCGAAGGCTGCCGTCCCGCCCCTGAAGGGGTTGGACTTAGAAGGGGTAAGCCCCTTCCAGACCTACGAACAGGCCAAGGCTCTGAAAGCCAAACTGTTTCCCGGCGTCAAAGCAGTAGTTATCGGAGCGGGCCTCATCGGCATGCGTGCCGCCTACGGCCTACACGAAGCCGGCGCCGAAGTAACCATCATCGAGCTGCTGCCGCGTATCTTAAGCCGTGTTTTGGACGAAAAAGGCTCCGGCGCGGTCCAAAAAGTCTTAGAACGAGGCGGCCTGAAGATCCTCACCGGCCGCAAAGTAGAAGAATTAACCGGGGAGAACGGTAAACTAACGGGCCTGATCCTGGACGACGGCCAGAAACTGGAGCCCCAGATAGCCATCATAGCCACCGGCGTCGCTCCCGACCTGGACCTGCTGCAAGGCACCACCATAAGTACCAACCAGGGGATCCTGGTCAACCAGTACTTCCAGACCAACTACGCCGACATCTTCGCCGCCGGCGACGTTGCCGAAACACACGACATCCCCAGGCAGCGCAGCATGGTTAACGCCAACTGGCCCAACGCCCACCAGCAGGGCCGCTACGCCGGCAACTGCATGGCCGGGCAGATGACCCCCTACGAAGGCTCCCTAGGCATGAACTCCGTCAGCTTTTTCGGTGTCCCCGTCGTCTCCCTGGGCCTTTTCGACCCCGAAATAGAAGGAGAAGAAAACGCCGAAGTCAAAACCAAAGAAATCCCCGACCATAACATCTACACCAAAATGGTCTTCAAAGACAACCGCCTCAAAGGCGCCATCTTCATCGGCGACCTGCACTTCTGCGGTGCCGTCAAAGAACTGATCAGGGACCAGATGTTAGTCGGCATCATCAAAGACTCCATCATCGACGAAAAATACCAGCTTTACGCCTTCCTGCGCAAAAAACGCCAGGAAGACCTGGAAGGCCGAAACATCACCTGGCCCGAAACCCACAGCTCTACCCGGCCCTACGTCAAAGCCTTCAACGAAGAAAGCTGGACCGAGCGTGAACGCGACAAGAGAGAATGGAAAGAGGTGAAATCCCAGTGAACGAGCAAACCCGAGATAAAAACGCCTCCGTCAACCAGACCGAACGTCCCCTATGCAGAAACGCCGTCATAAACCTGACCGACCGCACCATAGAATTTACCGAAGCCAGCGAAGAAATCATCAGAAACTTTGTCGGCGGTCGCGGTCTTAACATGCATTACCTCTACAAGTATTTGAAACCCGGTGCCGACCCCCTCTCCCCCGACAACGTTCTAATCCTGGGCACCGGCCTGTTGACTGGCACCCTCTCGCCCAACAGCGGCCGCCACAGCGTCACCTGCAAATCGCCCGAATCAGGCATTATCGGTGACGCCAATATCGGCGGTTTCTTAGGTCCGGAAATGAGGTACGCCGGCGTCGACCGCCTCATCATCCTGGGCAAAGCCGACCGCCCCGTTTACCTCTACTTAGAAGACGGCCGTATCGAGATAAGAGACGCCGAGCCCTACTGGGGCCTGACCTGCAGCCAGACTGACGCCAGGTTCAAACACGACCTGGGTAGCGACATAGAAGTAGAAACCATCGGCCCGGCGGGAGAAAACCTGGTCCGCTATGCCTGCACCCGCTACGGCGTCAAAAACGCTGCTGGCCGCTGCGGCACCGGTGCCGTCTGGGGCTCCAAGAACCTGAAAGCCGTAGTAGCCCGTGGCAACCAGGGCCTGCCCGCCGCCGACCCCGAAGGCCTGCTCAACAAATACATCGAACTG